>CAYXUO010000072.1:0-10942 GCA_964468335.1 uncultured Chryseobacterium sp.
GGAAAAAGAATTTTTGTCAGTAAAAACATTTAATATCAAGGACATAACGGTTTCGGAAAGCTGTCCGTCCAATATCGCGCTTATAAAATATTGGGGTAAGTATTCCGGGCAGATTCCGGCCAACCCCAGCATAAGCTATACCCTGAACAATTGTAAGACAAATACCGAACTTGAGTTTATAGCAGGCGAGGGGTTTTCAGTTCAAACTTTCCTGGCAGGAAAAGAAGAACTGAAATTCGCCGAAAAGATTGAGAAATATTTCAGAAGCATTGAGGCGTATTTGCCCTGGATCCTAAAGGGGAAATACATTATCAGAACAGAGAATACCTTTCCGCACAGTTCCGGAATTGCCAGTTCTGCCTCCGGCTTTGGTGCCATTGCCAAATGTCTGATGGAGGTTGATGAAGTCTTTACCGGGATTCAGGAGTCTGAATTTAAGCATAAGAAAGCCAGTTTCCTTGCCCGCCTGGGCAGTGGCAGTGCCTGCAGAAGTCTTTATGACGGTCTTGTGGTTTGGGGCAAAACGCCTGAGGTGGATGGCAGCAGTGACTTTTTCGCGGTGCGATACCCGGATGCTGATATTCATCCTGTATTTAAAAATTTTAACGATTGGGTTTTGTTGATTCATGAAGGCGAAAAATCGGTTAGTTCAACCGTTGGTCATGGCCTTATGAATACAAATCCTTACGCTGAGCGCAGGTTTCAGGAAGCTCATGAGAATTTTGCTTTGCTGAAGGAAATCTTAGGGAATGGTGATCTGGAGGGCTTTATTAAGCTGGTGGAGCACGAAGCACTGACCCTGCATGCGATGATGATGATGAGTGAGCCCGCTTTTATCCTGATGAAAACCGGAACGCTGGCTGTGATCAATAAAATCTGGGAATTTAGGAAATCTACAGGTTTACCGCTGTTCTTTACGCTGGATGCCGGAGCTAATGTCCATTTGCTTTTCCCTTCTAACGGAAGCGAGGATCAAATTATGGCGTTCATTGAGGCCGAATTACTTCAGCATACCCAAAATAACGGCGTTGTAAAGGATGTAATGAAGTACTAACGAAAAGACATCTGATGAGAATCCATCACATCGCGGTCATCTGTTCGGATTATGAAGTTTCAAAAAAGTTCTATACGGAAGTTTTGGGGCTTCAGATCTTACGTGAAGTTTACCGTCCAGAGCGAAAATCCTACAAACTGGATTTGGGAATCGGTGATCAGTATGTAATCGAGCTTTTTTCATTTCCTGATCCGCCGCCGAGAGCGTCACAGCCAGAAAGCTGTGGCCTGAGACATCTGGCTTTCAGTGTAGAGGACATTGAAGCAAAACACAGTGAATTAGTAAACAAAGGACAGGCTTGCGAAGATATCCGAACAGATCAGTTTACCGGAAAGAAGTTCTTCTTCATTCAGGATCCGGACGGTCTGCCCATTGAATTTTATGAAGCTTAGAAAGTTGTATTAAAAGCGGTCCGGCTCAGTTTGGATGTTCTGTTCTGTCCCGGTTGTCCGACTCCTCCTTTCTGCCTTCCACTATGAGTTCATCCACAACTTCCTTCTCTTCCTCTTTCAGGGTTTTCACTTCGTCATCCTGCACATATTTCGCGGCCGGATCGATATGGAATTCGCACAGAATAGGGAAGTGGTCCGAACCTATATGTTCCAGGGTTTCCAGCCTGTCTACAAATATATCCGAACTGTGGAAGAGTAAATCCAGCGGCACGCGGAAAAACCAGTATTTGGCATGGAATGTGGCCAAAATTCCCCGGCCAACACGCGCATCAATAAGTTCGCTGGTCTTACGGAAAAGTATGGAAGTATCGGACCAGGCAACAGTGTTGAAATCGCCGATAACGAGTGTAGGAGTTCTTGATCCCCGAATTTTCTTGGCCACGCACAGCAGGTCGCCGTCCCGTTCCTTGGAGGTGCGTTCTTCAGTAGGACTTGGCGGCGGCGGGTGTACGCCGAATATAATAAAGTCCCGGCCGTCTACAGTTTTAAAATGAGACTCAAAACTCGGGATGTCCTCAGCTACATAAAAATGAATTTCAGACTTCTGCAGCGGCAGCTTGGAATACAGATGCATTCCATAAGTATTGTCCAGCGTCATTTTCTGCGTATGGGGATATTCGTTCTCCAGTTTGCGGTTGGCCACTTCCCATTTTGAATCTGTTTCCATCGTGATAAAAATGTCGGGCTGGTGCTTCGCAATCAATTGATGAAACCTGTGGAATTCGGTATTAAACTGATGGACATTAGCAGACAAAACTTTTACCTTGGCAGATGATTGCGGTGTTTTGGAAGTTTTTTTCCTTTTGTAAAATTTAGTATACCGGATCAGTACATACAAATGATAACAAATAAGCCCAAACTGGGTGATATTGAGGATCCAGAACCACATATCTTTGGACACCAGCAAAACACTGCATGCAAATACTGCCGCCTGCAGAATGAGCAATTGTATTTTCATGAATTCCGGCACCCGGAATACCCAGTGCTGATTCCTTATAAAAGGCAGGATACTCAGCAGGATAAGCAGTGCGGAGAGTACGTTTAGAAACAGTTCCATAGTTTAGTAACTGCAAAGTACTATAAAAATGCGAAAATTAATGCCCTGCATCCCGATTTTATTCAAAGTGTGTCATTGTGCCTTGTGGATGCTTTTGTATTTTTGCGCTGCCGGCAACATTATTCATTAAATCCGGCAGAGTTCATTCTTCAATTAAATTCTAAATTATGAAAATCGGAATATTAGGTGGCGGACAACTGGGACGGATGTTAATACAGGAAGGTCTGAAGTACGATGATGAGTGGTTTACCCTGGATCCTGCTGCAGATGCGCCATGCAGTTCTATTTCGAATTTCACGCAGGGTAAGTTTGATGAGTATGAAACGGTATTCAATTTCGGCAAAGGAAAAGATGTAGTTTCAATTGAAATCGAGCATGTTGATGTTGATGCACTTTTTGAACTGAAAGCTTCCGGGATCAGAGTATGCCCGAGCCCGGAAATAATTCAGGTCATTCAGCAGAAAATATTGCAGAAGAAATTCTACAAAAAACATGGTATTCCCAGCCCCGAATTCCAGATTATCCAGAATAAGTCTGAAGCAGACTTTCCGCTGCCGTTCGTGCAGAAGATGAATACAGGTGGTTACGACGGCAAAGGAGTTCAGGTAATACGAACTGAAGGGGATTTAACCAAACTCTGGAATGTACCTTCGGTATTGGAGAGCCTTGTTGATATTGAAAAAGAGCTTTCCATCATCGTGGCGATTGGCGAAGACGGCGAAACCAAAACATTTCCGGTTACCGAAATGGTGGCAGACCCAAAACTGAATCTCCTGGATTTCAATATTTGCCCGGCACATATTTCTAAAGATGTGGAAAAGCAGATCGCCGACATTACCGCGCAGTTCACCAAAGCCGCCAGCTCAGCCGGCCTTTTTGCCATTGAACTCTTCCTGGATAAGGAAGGTAAGGTGTGGGTAAATGAGACTGCGCCTAGGCTGCACAATTCAGGTCACCAGACGCAGGAAGGAAATGCCAACTCGCAATTTGAGCAGTTGTGCAGGATCCTGAAAAATGTACCGCTGGCCGATACAGACGTAACGGCCTACTCAGGCATGCTGAATCTTGTAGGCGATGAAAACCACTCCGGAAAAGTAAAATATGAAGGTTTGGAAGAGGTGATGTAACTGCCACAGTCTTTTGTAGATCTTTATGGCATATCCAGTACAAAACCGGGACGTAAGATGGGTCACATCAATGTTTTGGCAGCAAGCCGTGAAGAAC
This sequence comes from uncultured Chryseobacterium sp., assembly GCA_964468335.1. Lineage (GTDB taxonomy): Bacteria > Bacteroidota > Bacteroidia > Flavobacteriales > Weeksellaceae > Marnyiella. The sequence goes on from CAYXUO010000072.1 coordinate 3,788, forward strand.
TTATGGAGAAACTGATCCGCATTAAGTCCATGGTGAAGGTTACTTCCGTGTAAACATGCCCGGTCTGTAGTTCATTATGATAACTCCGGTAATGATGAGGATTGCTGCCATTATAAACTTGACGGTAATTTCTTCATTCAGCACCAGCCAACCCAGGAAGATCGCAATAGCAGTATTCACATAAGAAAGCATTGATATTTGGGTAGGCCTGAGTCTTTTCAGCGCGTAGTTGAATGCAAAATAAGCTGCCACCGAGCCAAAGACTGCCAGGTATACCGTTGCTGTTATGCTCCGCGCCGACCATAAGCGGTAATCAGTGTCTTCAGAAAAAATGAAAGCAATTATCAGCTGCACAATTCCGGCGAAAGCAAACTGATAAAACAGGTTCAGGAACAGGTTATCGTTGCGGTACTGAATCTTCTTTGTATAGATAGTTCCGCCAGCCCAGCCAAAGATTGCCAGAAACAGCAGGATAATGCCGAAAAGGTAATCAGGGTTTGCAAAATCGGACATTCCGTTCCAGAAGATAAAAAGGACACCACTAAAACCAAAAAGGATCCCGGCCATCGATCGGTAGGAAAATTTTTCAAGTCCAAAAAGAACACTGGAGAGCAAAACCGCAATGGGGGACATTGAACTGACGAGTGAGGCCAGGCTGCTGGAAATATGAGCTTCTGCTACCGTAGTAAGACCATTAGCTACTATCAGCATCAGTGATGAAAGGGTAATCTGCACCAACAGGTTCCTGCGGCCAATCCATTTTAACTGTCCGCGCGCAACAAGAAAAAGCAGGAGGATAATTGCTGCGAGCAACTGCCGTAATCCGGCTACAAACCAGGGCGGAATGGTCTCCACGCCGATCTTTATGCCCAGGAAGGTGGTTCCCCAAACGATGGCCACCGTAAGTACGGCAATGATGAGCCTGATGTCTGCGCTGATTTTCACGCTGCAAAAGTAGCCATTCCGCACGTCATGCCGTCGCTTTTCCTAAATTTTCCTAACTTTAAGGCTTCAATTAAACTTCTTTTTTACAAGGTATGGTCGGAATAATTATGGGTAGCCAGAGCGATCTGGCCATCATGCAGCACGCAGCAGATTTCTTGAAATCACAGGATATAGCATATGAACTTACAGTAGTTTCGGCGCACCGAACACCGGAACGTATGTTTGATTATGCAAAATCTGCAAAAAGCCGTGGACTTAAGGTAATCGTAGCCGGTGCCGGCGGTGCCGCACACCTTCCCGGAATGGTGGCGAGCTGTACCACGCTTCCTGTAATCGGCGTACCTATCTTATCCTCCAACTCCATTGACGGCTGGGATTCAATTCTTTCAATTCTGCAGATGCCCTCCGGAATTCCGGTGGCTACGGTCGCGCTTAACGGAGCGATGAATGCCGGAATCCTGGCCGCCAAGATCATTGGCGCATCAGATGAATCCGTTGCGAAAAGACTTGAAAAATATCAGGAATCACTTAAAGACAAGGTTCTCGGAACGGTGGATGAAATCAGCAAAAGCCATCCTAACAACTTCGACAAATAGCCTGTCAGCGGTTAGCGCGAAAGTGGCATTGCCGGCGCCAGGACTGGATTTTAAATCTGATTCTGATTCAGCATCTGTTTTTGGGAATTAAGCCTCCCCACACCTGCTGATTAGTTAGATTTTATTTTCACTTTTTGAAGAATTCCATCAGGTCCATATAATTTTTCTGGTTCACGCCGTGTCCGCTCATATATTCGCGGAAAGTGAAATAGCAGCTCAGGTCGTATAACAGATCTGCTGCTTTGCGGCCCCATTCCAGAGGAATTACAGTGTCATCCGTACCGTGTGAGATGAAGAAACGAAGGTGTTCCAGTTTTTTCTTGTCCTTAACAATATCGCCCAGAAGTTTTTCTTCGGGATAACAGCTAAGGCAGGCTACTTTGGAAAATAATTCAGGTACACGCAGGGCAAGTGCGTAACTTAGGATACCGCCTTGAGAAAAGCCACACAAATGTGTTTTGTTGTCGGTGAGTCCATATTGGTTGGATATCCTGAGCATTTGGTCCAGGATGCCGTTCAGTGACGCATTGGCCTGTGCTGTATCAACAAATTTTTCCGGATCCATAAAGTCGATATCATACCACGAGAAACCTTCGAATTCTGTACTGTGTGGCGCGCGAAAACTTACCACGATCCAGTCTTCCGGCAGGGTGGGTGTAAAGGAGAAGAGATCCTGCTCATTGCTGCCATAGCCATGAAGAAGAAAAATAATGGTAGTTTGCGGAGTGATGTTCTGCGGTTCGCGGATCAGGTATTGAAGGTCCATATTTTTTTTGCGAATATACTCAAATCTGTTGCCAGACAGTCGGATTGCCATTAAGGCCGAAATTTCGCGCAATTTAATTGCAAATAATGAGCAGAATGTCAAAGTTTATTACTAAAAAATCCTATATTTGACCGTTAATAATAAAATTTGGCATGAAAAGAACGCTCCTTACCCGTAAAAAGATCAGTTTTACGTTACCGTTAATAGCTTCAGTTACTATATTAAGCCTGTTCTCCTCCTGCAAGGAGCGTGAAGAAGACCCTAATGAAACGCTGAGCGTGGCTTTTACCGTGCAGGCCACACCGCTGGTAGACATTAATGCGGTGGTTACTCAGGTAGGTACAGTACAGAGCACCAAGTTCAATGTTCCGGGAACCACCTGGTCCAGTGAGCCACAAATCGTAAACAGTTCTGTGGGGGCGGTACATCTTGCTGCAACCGGAGAGGGTGTAAGTGCCGATTCCAGACTAATCGTAAGGATCTTTGTAAACGGCGAGCAGAAAGCCGTAGATACAGCCAAAGGAATCAACCTGATGGCCAAGACCGTTGTTGATTTCAATAAGTAAGAAATTACCTCTTCATTATAAAACTCCCGGAAATTTATTTCCGGGAGTTGTTTTTTGTCATAGAATGCGCAGCAGGGGAAAAGAAAAATTACCGAAGCCAAAAGAATACAGAAACAAATCATTAAATTTGGTCTGACTGATAAAAATATTGAAATCACACCCAGTTGATTATCAATAGAATAATTTAGCGTTAGTCAGGATTTCAAAAAAATAGGATGAAACATGAGAATATTTTCAAAAAAATTTTGAAGGATACTGGATTTGGAATCCTGGGAGTTTTAGGAACACACATTGAATCAAAAATTGGATTAGCCATATTCTTATTAATTACAAGTGTAGGAATATTATTTAGTCCAAAATCTGAAGATTTAAATTATACAAATCAACTTTTGTTAGGTTTTTCATTCCTAATCGTTTCAATTATACTAACTATTTGGCGCTTTAAAGAAATACGCAAAAACAATTATGAAAATTAACAGTTTAAATATGAGTAAAATAAAATGTATTTATGAGTATGAAAATTCACTTCTATTACCTGAATAAGTAATTGAGTTTTTTAATTTAAAGAGAAAAAAAGTAAAATTAATGGGATAAATGAGTATCCTTATAGCGGGGATTTGTAATCCGTGCATTTATTTTACCTGATGGCTAAGATGGTGATTGATTTTTATAGAAAATTACAAGCATAAATAATAATTCCCGAAAATTTTCTTTCTGGGATTTGCTTTTTGTCATAGAATGCGCAGCAGAGAACTCAAACGGTTTTGTTATATAGGAATAGAAAAGTAAATCAGCGATGAAGAAGACATTAATGTTAAAGGTGCTTGTAGTATTTATTATAAATAGCATACTATTGAACCTCTTCTATCAAGGATATATTCAACACGATAGATATCAGAGTATAGTTAGGAATAACACACCAATAAGTGTTAAGGTTCTAAGAATAGCCTTTCATGCGAAATCAAGTACAACTGCTGAAGTTTATTATAAGGGTAAGGTGTATAAAAATATTGATGTTTCCAGAAATAAGATTTCTGAAGGACTTAATGACGGTGATTTTTTTTACGATTCTGCAAATAATACCATATTTTATAAAGATGATGGGAGACATGCACTAATCGTAATTAGGATATTGTTTATTATGTCTCTGTTACTGTGGTTTATACCAAGTAAAGAATTTTCGCTATCCTATAGCCCGAATCTGTAATTCGTGCATTCTATATCTAATTTCCGGACAATGACCCTTTTAACAGGTAGCACGCAGGACCAAATAACAAATCCCGGAAATATTCTTTCCGGGATTTTTATTATAATTGTTTTAATCTAAAGTTCACGCTCTACTTTTGCAACTGGTTTCAGCTTAATCAGCCGCATTTTGTCCAGCAGAAGCATGATGTAGTAGGTTACATCTATCTCATGCCATCGTACGCCGCCGAAGTTGGCTCTGCTACCGTGTTTGTGGTGGTTATTGTGATAACCTTCGCCCATCATAAGCCAGTCAAATCTGAAAAGGTTTTTGGAGGTGTCTGAAACCTTAAAGTTCACATAACCGTATATATGCCCAAACCAGTTGATGATCACACCGTGGATAGGTGCCATCATATAGGCTACCGGCAACAGCAGCCACTGCCACCAGGCCGTTGCGAAAATATAAAAGAATGCTGTGTATCCGACTGCCCAGGCAAGTCTGGAAAACCATGAACTTGCAAAGCGGTCAAATGCTTCCCACTTCGGAACGTTCTTGGTGAATTTTTCCTCAATCGCCACTTTCTGCTGATTGATCTGCTGATAAATGGACTTCGTACGCCACATCATGGTGAACAGGTTGTGGTCGTATTTGGGTGAGTGCGGATCTTTCTCAGTGTCCGCATACGCATGATGCATACGGTGCATTACTCCATAGCCATAGGCTGACAGATAATTGGATCCCTGGGTAACCCAGGTCAGGATATAGCAAAGTTTTTCGCCAAAACGGGACATTTTAAAACTCTGATGAGCGGCGTAACGGTGCAGGAAAAAAGTCTGAAAGAACAGTCCGGAATACCAGAGGACTGCGATAAAAATAAGTATTGTCATTAACTAAAAAAATATTATTAAGTGATAAAGTTACGCCCAATATGGCAAAATAGTGGTCTGGAACTTCACTTTACGCTATGCATATAATAAAAGCCGCAAAAAATTCGCGGCTTTTACAGGTATACTAATGCGTGTTTTTACACCGATTTCACGATGAAATAGTTCTTTTTTCCCTTCTGCAGCAGCATAAATTTTTCGTCGATCAAATCCTGTTCAGAAACTTCAAACGTGTCATTTACTTTGTCTTTATTAATGGAAATGGAATTACTTTGCAGTTCTCTCCTGGCCTCACCCTTTGATTTCAGGAATCCTGATTTTTCAGAAATAAGATCAACGACATTAGTGCCGATCAGTTCATTTTTAATAATTTCTTTCTGCGGTACCCCGTCAAAAACTTCCAGAAAGGTATTTTCATCCAGATTTTTAAGGTCATCTGCAGTAGAGCGACCAAAAAGAATCTCCGATGCTTTTACCGCTTTCTCATAATCTTCGCGGCTGTGTACCCAAACGGTAACTTCTTCAGCCAGTTTTTTCTGTAATTTTCTTTCATGAGGAGCCTGTTTGTGCTCTTCCACCAGACTTTCAATTTCTTCTTTGCTCAGGAAAGTGTAGAATTTTATAAAACGTTCGGCATCCTCATCGGTCGCATTAACCCAAAACTGGTAGAAACGGTAGGGAGAAGTTCTCTTTGGATCCAGCCAGTAATTCTCGCCGCTTTCAGATTTTCCGAATTTGGACCCGTCAGCCTTTGTAATAAGCGGAACCGTTAAGGCAAAGGCTTCGCCCTGCACTTTTCTGCGGATAAGCTCTGTTCCGGTGGTAATGTTTCCCCACTGGTCCGAACCGCCCATCTGTAGCTTCACGTTATTATTTTTATAAAGGTGCAGGAAATCATAACCCTGCAGCAGCTGATAGGTAAATTCGGTAAAACTCATTCCCTCCGCACCGTTTTCACCTGTAATCCGCTTCTTCACGGATTCTTTGGCCATCATATAATTAACCGTTATGTTCTTGCCGATGTCCCGTACAAAATCCAGGAAACTGAATTCCTTCATCCAGTCGTAATTGTTCACCAATTCAGCTCTGTTGGCTTCTTCGCCTTCAAAATCCAGGAATTTCGAAAGCTGTGCCTTGATGCAGCTCACATAATGGTTCAGTGTTTCCTCGTCCAGCAGGTTTCTTTCACTGGATTTGCCGGAAGGATCACCAATCATACCGGTGGCACCACCGACAAGAGCGATGGGCTTATGGCCGTGCAGTTGGAAATGGGCCAGAACCTTTATCGGAATAAGACTTCCTATATGCAGTGAATCCGCTGTTGGGTCAAAACCTATATATGCGGACGTAACTTCCTTATTCAGTTGTTCATCTGTTCCGGGCATCATGTCTGCGTAAAGGCCGCGCCATTTCAGTTCTTCAATAAAAGGATTCATTTTCTATATAATTTCGTGTAAATATAATATTTCTGTGGTGCTGATATCAGCCTGTAAAGCTTAGTCAGCCTTTTTCGCTGTAATTTCAGCTTTCTGAATACGCCTGTAGGTACGGGCGCTCAGTCCAATGCTGAATTCAAAAAGTATCAGAAGCGGTATCGCGGCCATCATCATGCTGATGACATCGGCCGGAGTAATTACAGCTGCAATCACCATGATGAGCACTATGGCATGTCGCCTGTAAGTCCTCAGGAATTTGGGTGTCAGGATTCCAATGGTTGTCAGGAAATAGACGATTACCGGGAACAGGAACACGATTCCCATACCCAGTACAATCTGAAAAAACAGCGCGGTATAATCAGAAAGGTCGTAAAGCGGCTCAATGATATCCGAAATCTTGAAAAGAACCGCGAAGTTAATGGCAAAGGGGAGTATAAGATAGTATCCACAAAGGATTCCGGTAAGGAAGAGAATCCACACCGAGTTAATCAGCATCAGCGAATTGTTCTTTTCCTGTGGTCTGAGTGCCGGCGATATAAAGCGCCAAAGTTCCCACACGATATAGGGGAAGGCCAACACTACGCCGCCCAGAAATGAAACGGACATCATGACATTAAACTGCTGGTAGAGCTTCTGTACACGGACTGGGAAATCATCCGGGAGTACCATGGCATCAACGCCACTGAATTGTCTGGACAATGAATTGATAACTTTGAAAGTAGGGAAATCGTTTCGCACCGGACCAAAAAATACCTGGTCCATAATCCATTCAA
>CAYXUO010000073.1:0-10696 GCA_964468335.1 uncultured Chryseobacterium sp.
CTGCTCAGTCAGTTGGGCAAGATTCTTGTTGTCAGTAAGGTCGTTTTCCATACGGATAGCAGGTTTAGAAAGTAACGCGTAATTAATGCTTTCGCTTACAAGTCAATGCGCAAGTCATCAACAAAAATAATTCCAAATGAAAAGAGACGGTCATAACGAAAGCCTTTGGGTAAATGGGCTCTATATCCATGAAAATCCTCCTGTTCAGCAGGGGCATTTTGATGTCATAATTGTAGGTGCCGGCATCACTGGCCTTACGCTGGCAACAGAACTGCAGCAGCGCGGCAGAAATTGCCTGGTGCTGGAACAGAAAAATATAGGTTTTGGAACCACCGGCGGAACTACCGCTCACATTAATAATTTTTTTGATGAATCATATGACCGGATCATCAGTAAATTTGGTGAAGACCGTGCGCAAACGATTGCTGATAATGCTAACCGTGTGTCTGGTATAATCAAAGGCAATATAGACCGCTACAAAATAGACTGCGAATATGATGAATGCAGTTTTTACCTTTTCAGTGCCGAAAAGAAACAGGACCGGCAACTGGATAATATTGCAAAGGCTCATGACGCTTTGGAAATACCGACCAATGAGGTAGCCGAACTTCCGTTTGATGTGCCATTTAGAAAAGTTTTGCGAATAGAAGGACAGGCACAGTTTCATCCACTGAAATATATAGCCGGGCTGGCCAAAGCATTTCAGGAACTGGGCGGTACGCTTCTTACGGAATACTTGGTAACGCAGCACGTTGCCAATGAGGATGGAGTAGAAGTGCAAACCTCCGGTGGATGCAAATTTACAGCCGAGGACCTCATTTGGACCACTCATATTCCTCCCGGGATGAACCGCTTTAATGCACTTTGTGCGCCTTACAGAAGTTATGCACTGGCTGCCAAACTTCAATATGAGGTAACGAAGTTCGCGCAGGCTGCTGATCTTTATGATCCTTACCACTACATGCGCTATCATAAAATTGGTCATGACTCTTACATCATTGTTGGTGGTTTTGATCATAAGACGGGTCATGGAGACAATACTGACCAGCCGATGGCTGAATTAATAAAGTATACTAAAGAACATTTTGGAGTTACTGAAATTTCCGCAACCTGGTCGTCGCAGTATTATGCGCCGGCTGATGGCCTTCCATACATTGGAAAAATGCCTGGCGATGACCACATATATGTGGCTACAGGCTATAACGGTAACGGGATGACCTGGGGAACTCTGGCCGGAACTGTTCTGGCAGACCTTATCATGGGTAAGGATAATGAACTCGCTGATATTGTGTCGCCTTCACGTGTTGAGATCGCTGCAAGTGCAAGGGAATTTGTAAAAGAGAATATTGACGCTGTTTTCCATTTGGTTAAAGATCAGTTCACAAGTGATAAAACGGCGGAGCTGGACAGAATAGGAAAAGGAGAAGGCCAGATCATTGATTATAACGGTAAAAAAGTTGCGGCCTTCCGCGACGAGCTGGGTGCGCTTACGCTCCTGGATGCACATTGCCCGCATATGGGTTGTGTAGTAAACTTCAATAAAACTGAAAAAAGCTGGGACTGTCCATGCCATGGTTCACGTTTCGATACCTACGGGGCTGTTCTGACAGTTCCCGCTCAGGAAGGACTTAAACAATTATAAATAATCCATGGAAAATTCAGAAATTAAGATGCCGCGGGGCATGTGTACCACCATACCGGGGGAAAGTACAACGATAAACCATAATCTTGGAACAACTGATATTATTGTTGCATTGTATAATGTGGCAACCGGCAACGAATTAAACAGCGGTATTACAGTCGTTGATGAGAATTCAGTAAAGATTACCACTGCCAGTGGTGCACCGCACCAAATCCGTGTAGTGATTATGGGTTTCTAAGTTAAGATTACATGAAAAATTTAATACTGAACGACGGGTTGTCGCTGCCACCGGTTGGATTTGGAACCTATAAAGCGGAAGATACCGCTGAGGCGGTCCGGATTGCTCTGGAAAGTGGTTACAGGCTTATAGATACTGCATCCATATATGGAAATGAAGACAAAGTAGGGCAGGGGATCAGATCTTCAGGGTTGAATCGTGACCAGCTTTTAATTACCTCAAAAGTGTGGCGGACAGACTTGGGTTATAGCGCGGCAAGGACTTCGTTCGAAGCGTCATTAAAGCGGCTTTCTATTGAGTATCTGGATTTTTTCCTAATTCATTGGCCGGCAAACTCAAAAAATTTTGATAATTGGGCAGATCTGAATTCAGAAACGTGGCGTGCATTGGAGGACTTACAGCAAGAAGGTCTTATACGCTCCATTGGAGTTAGTAATTTCTGGAAGGAGCATCTTGCAGAATTGTTTAAAACAGCGAGGACGATGCCTGCCGTAAACCAACTGGAATTTCATCCGGGATACCAACAGCGTGAAGTTATTGAATTTTGCAGAAAGCATGACATTGCAGTACAGGCCTGGTCTCCGTTGGCACGCGGCAAACTCGCAGAGGATGATGTTTTAAATGCTGTTGCTTCCAAATACGGCAAAAGTGTCTCCCAAATAATACTGCGCTGGACCGTGCAGCAAAATATTGTCCCGGTTCCAAAGTCGTCCAACAGCAACCGTATTAAAGAGAATATTGATATTTTTGATTTTCAGCTTAGTGTTGAAGATATGTCTCTGATCAGTTCAATTCCTGAAAAAGGATTCAGCGGCGAAAGGCCCGATATCTGGCCGGACCGCAAACCAAATTTAAAACAGTTAATATGAAAAATACGTATTCATCCACATTAAACAGGAAAACAGTCGTAATTACCGGAGCCAGCAGCGGTATTGGCCGGGCAGCAGCAGAAGCTTTCGCACAGGAAGGCTGCAATGTTGTATTGGCAGCCCGGGGCCGCGAAGCACTTCATGAGACAGCGCAGCTTTGTCGTGATCTTGGTGCACTGGCCCTGGCGGTGCCCACTGATGTTTCGGTTGCCTCTGAAGTTCAGCAACTCGCAGAAACGGCTTTGCAGTTCAATGGCCGGATTGATGTTTGGGTAAATAATGCCGGAGTAATGGCTACCGGTTTGCTGGAGGATATGCCCATCGAAGCTGTTGATCAAATTATCAAGACCAATCTTTTGGGTTATCTGCATGGCGCGCATACTGTAATTCCAATATTTAAAAAGCAACAGGACGGTGTGCTGATCAACAATATTTCCATAGGTGGCTGGATGCCAGCTCCCTACGGCACCGCATATTCTGCCTCAAAATATGGTGTACGCGGCATGGTGGAAAGTCTGCAGGGCGAAGTATCCAATTTTGCGAATATTCATGTTTGTGCCATGTATCCGGCCATTCAAAGGTCTACCGGGAATATGCACTCCGCAAAGTACTCGGGCTTTAGCTCAAAAATTCCACCACTGTCTTTTGATCCGCGTGTACTGGCAGCCAAAATGGTGGAGACAGCAAAGTATCCCCGCAAGGAAGTCTACACGGACTGGTCTTCCGTGCTGTTCAAAACAGTATATGGGATGTTCCCAAAGACGGTGGTCAACACAGCCTCGGCAGCAATGCGCCTGATGATGAAAAAAGATTCCTCGTCGGGAACCAACGGAAATATCCTCGTTCCCTCTGCTGAACCGCACCGCATTTATGGGGAAACCATGCTTCCACCACCTTCAAAAAATTCAAAATTGCTGATGGTTTCTGGGTTTTTGGCCGCAGGTGCCTATATCCTTTGGAACAGTTCTCAAACAGGTAATAAAAAAAGATCAAATAGAAACAATTATAAAAAGCGGATAACGGAAGCCCCATTGATTTAAGTAGGTGCCCTGCGAAAGTCAGTGGTGTTAATATTTCGAGGCGGGTTAGTATCTGGATCCAGGAAGCAGTTAGGCTGGGTTTGCAGAATGCTCTAATTATCCGTAATTTTACCAAAAAATTACAATGTCTGTAATCCAGCAAAAACTAACTCCGAAGCAGAAAGCATTAGCCATTAACCTGGATTCCAATATATACGGAACTTTTGCAGAAATTGGGGCAGGCCAGGAAACTGTGCGGCACTTCTTCAGAGCCGGTGGCGCCTCCAAAACCATTGCCAAGGCAATGTCCGCCTATGACAAGGATTTCTCTGATGCCATTTACGGCAAAGAGGCACATAACCGCTATGTAACCCAGCACCGCCTGAGGAAGATGCTCAGGTACGAAGTTTCACTTATCGAAGAGAGACTTTCTCGCGGTGATAATCCCGGCAGAAGGTTTTTTTCCTACGCCAATACCGTAACCACAATTAATTTTGACAAAACCTTAAAAGGTCACGGTTGGGTAGGTGTCCGCTTCCAGCGCGATGAAGATGAAGGTTATAGTGAGGTGGTCCTGCACGTGAAATTTAAGGAGAACAATACGACCCTGCAGCAGGAAACCCTTGGAAATTTGGGCGTAAACCTTATTTACGGTGCTTTTTTCTATAATGATAATCCACGAAGGCTCATCTCTTCGTTATATGATGATATTGCGGTAGATGACCTGGAGATTGATATGATCGACTTTATGGGTCCGGCTTTCGCTTATGTAGACAACAGACTTATGAGTCTGCAGCTTGTGAAGAACGGCATGACCGATGCGGTGATATTTACTCCCGGAGGGAAGAATATGCTGCCAGCAGACCTGCTTTACCGGAAAAATATTTTTGCGGTACGTGGTAGTTTCAGACCCGTAACCAAGGTAAACATCGATATGTTTGAAAGCGGACTGAAAATGTTTATGAATGATGCCGACTGTACCGAAAAGGAAACTGTGGTTTTGTTTGAAATTACAATTTCCAACCTTAAAGGTGACGGTGATATTGATGAGCGTGACTTCCTGGACAGGGTAGATGTACTGGCGAACTTAGGCTACACGGTCATCATCTCCAATTTCTCGGAATATTACCGACTCATCGATTATTTTGCAGGCTATACCGGTCTTAAAATCGGTATCGGAATGGGGGTAAACAACCTTCTGATGGTTTTCGACGAAAATTATTATAAGAATTTGTCTGGAGGAATACTGGAGGCCTTCGGGAAATTCTTCCGAAATGATATGACGGTTTATCTGTATCCGTATAAAGATCCTGAAACCCATGAAATCCTGACTTCCAATAACCTTAGGGTCAATGAAAACCTGAAACAGCTCTATAAGTTCTTTAAACACAATAACAGGATTAAGGATATTGAAACTTATCAGAGGCAGTATGCGGAGATCTATTCCCGCGAAATATTGCGGATGATTTCCGAAAACGAAAGCGGTTGGGAAGTCCAGGTACCGGATGGCGTAGCCGATCTTATAAAGGACCGCGGCATGTTCGGATATAAAAATGAAGTAGAATTAAAGGAATTTACCTAAAACAAAGAGCCATGTCTGAAATAAAAAAACGCCTTTCCACCATTCTGGAAAGTCCTCAATTCCCTACTGAAGAAAAACTTCAGAAAGTATGTCATTTGCTGGATCAGGAGATTCCGTATTTTAACTGGACAGGTTTTTACTTCCGCAACGGCGATAAAGATGAACTGATCCTGGGACCTTACGTAGGCGCGGAGACCGACCATACGGTAATTCCTTTTGGAAAAGGCATCTGTGGACAGGTGGCAGTTTCCGGCGAGACCTTTGTAGTTCCAAATGTTCATGACCAGGACAATTATCTTTCCTGTTCCATAGATACCAAGGCTGAAATTGTGGTTCCTATCATTAAAGATGGCCAGAATATCGGTCAGATCGACATCGATTCCCACAGCCTGGATCCCTTTACTTCCGAAGACCGTGAGATGCTGGAGTGGTTATGCGACGAAGTGGCAAAAATTATCTAGTACAGACTCACCTTAGTCGGTAGGGTTCTCTAATCCGCTTATCAGTTGTGTGAAATAAGGACCATATTCCAGTATCCGTGTGCCGTACCAGGAGAAGGCTTCGCCATCAGCAAGTGTGATGGTAGCATTCGGAATCTGCGTCTGCAGTTCAGCAATGTGTTTTTCTTTAAAAGGATAGGGCTCTGATGACAGAAGAATAAGGTCTGCAGTGTGAAGTTCTGAAACATCAACTGTCGGATACCTCACCTGTTCTCCGAAGATATTCACGAAACCAAGACGGCTCATTATGTCGTGGATGAAGGTGTCGCCCCCTACGGTCATATAAGGATCTTTCCAGATAAGGTAGGCAGTCGGGATGGATTTTCCGGGTTTTATTCCACCGAAAATATTATCTGTCTTTTGGATGAAGTGTGTGGCTTCATCAGGTTTGTGCAGCACCTGCCCAAGTTCGTGGAGGAAAGATTTGTGATCTTCCAGAGTCTTAATATCCGTAAGCCAGACCTTAAAATCCTTTTCAAGTGCCAGCACCTGCTCCCTGTCATTCTCTTCTTTATTAGCAATAATAAGGTCGGGTTTCAGTGTCAGTATCTTTTGCACGTTCAGGTTCTTGGTGCCGCCAATGATGGGCACCTCTCTCACTCGATCTCTCGGGTGAATACAGAATTTTGTTCTGCCCACTATTTCAGAATGATCCAGACCTAAGTCGAAGAGGGTTTGGGTGATAGACGGAACCAGTGAGACAATCCGCATAGCCGTGTTTTAAAGGATTTTACCGGTCAGGAAGAGACCTGCAATTGAAAAATAGATAATCAGACCGGTTACGTCTACAAGTGTGGCAACAAACGGTGCCGATGAGGTTGCGGGATCGAGTTTGAATTTCTTCAGGATAAAAGGCACCATTGACCCGGAAAGTGTACCCCAGAGAACGATCATGGCCAAGGAAATCCCGGCACTTATACCAACGAAGAACCAGTGTTCGCCATAGTCGAACCAGCCCCATTCGTGCCAGAGCATGATTCTGAAAAAACCGATTATTCCCAAAAATGTTCCCAGGACCAGTCCTGTGGTCACCTCTTTTTTCATCACCGTCCACCAGTCTTTGAGTGTAATCTCCTGAAGAGCCATGGCACGGATAATCAGCGTGGCCGCCTGCGATCCGGAGTTACCGCCACTGGAAATGATCAGTGGAATAAATAAAGCTAACACAACTGCTTTTTCGATTTCATTTTCATAAAAGCCCATAACCGTAGCCGTGATAAGCTGAAGGAAGAAAAGTACGATAAGCCAAAGTCCTCTTTTCTTAATCATCTCGAACCAATGGGTCTGGATATAGGGGTCGTCCAAAGCGTCCATACCCCCGAATTTCTGTATATCTTCAGTATTCTGCTGTTCTACCTGGTCCAGGATGTCATCGATGGTTACGATTCCAACAAGTACGCCGGCCTCAGTGATAATGGGAAGTGCATTACGGTCGTATTTCTCAAAATACTGTACGGCATCTTCACGCGAAGTGGTGGTTTTAATGGCCACAAAGTGATGGTCGGTAAGATCCGATACGAGCTGGTCTTCATCGGCAAGCAGCAGGTTGCGGATATCCAGGTCATCGATAAGATGGTTGCGCTCATCCACCACATACAGGTAGTTCAGTGTTTCCACCTTCTTGCCCACTTTTTTGATCTGCTCAAAGCATTTCTTGACAGTCCATTCATTCCGGATCTGAATGTAGTAGGGCGTCATCATCCTGGCGATGCTGTCTTCATTATAGCCCAAAAGTTTGAGAGCAATACGCCTTTCCTGCGGATTCAGAAGGTTAATGGAATACTTAATGAGCTCATCCGGAAAATCTTCAAAAAGTTCTGTCCTGTCATCAGGCGTCATGCCGTTCAGGATCTCAGATACTTCCTCGTTACCGATACTGCGTATGGTTTCCTCCTGGAAATCGGCATCCAGGTGAGAAAAAACAGCGGCTTTAAATTTTTTGGGGACTTTCAGGAACTCCAGCAAACGTTCGTCTGCGCGCAGGTCGCTTAACCTTTCGGCAATATCCGCGGGGTTTATTGAAATCTCATTATCGTTTACAGTAGTATTCACTGCTGCAAAAATAGCTGAAAAATTCCGATAATATATAGTATGGCAATGTGCGTGATTTTGTGTCCCCCGCTGAAATTCGGTTTATTTCTTACGTTTTATATTCTGACTTAACTCTCTTAGGACACCGTTGGTCCCAATGCGGATTGAATTTTGGGCAGAACCCATGATGCGGGCATTTTTTCGGAAGGTGTCATATGAGCTTTCAGAAACAAAATTTCCTTCAGCATCATAGAGTTTCATACTTACCACCACCTGGCTGGAAAAAACGAACTGCCCCAGACCTACTTTAAAGAATTTCACATGTGGGATTACCGCGTGCGTCGCGTTGTTGTTGATGCAGATTTCCCGGATGGTATTGCGGTCGGCATCTTCATAAGTGACCGGCATATCCACACGAACCATCCTGCGGTTGCGGTTATTTACATAACTGTCGGATACTGCGGAAAAGAAAGCTTCGTTGGTTGCGTCCTTTATCTCGGCAACATCGGGATAGATAGAAGGAGTAAAATAAATGATATTCTGGCTTTCACGGTTACCTGCGCGCTGCTCGGTATTTATTACAATATCCTGAGCTGCAATTTCGGATAACCCCGTAATAAGCAATAAAATAAAGGTGGAAAGAGTAAATCTGTAAAACATGATACTATATGTGCAAATATACAGCCAACCTTAACAAGTTAAGGATGTTTTTTAAGAAAATATTAACGTTTTAATTTATTTTTGGTTGAATGAATTAATTCTGTGATTGCCAGTTCATAAAAAAGGTGTACTTTTGCACCTCGATACATAATAATCATTAAATAATATTTGCATGTACTTAACATCAGAGAAAAAAGCAGAAATCTTCGCTAAGCACGGAGGAAAAGCAGAAAACACAGGTTCTGCAGAAGGTCAGATAGCACTGTTTACCTTCAGAATTAATCACCTTACAGGTCACCTGAAGGCTAACCACAAAGATTTCAACACAGAGAGATCACTTGTAAAGCTGGTAGGTAAAAGAAAAAGACTTCTTGATTATCTGAAAGCTAAAGATATTACCAGATACAGAGCGATTATCGCTGAACTGGGAATCAGAAAATAATCTTTCTGCCAAAACAATTAAAGCAACTCCGACAAGGGTTGCTTTTTTTTATGCCCAGGTTGACCAGTTATATTTGCGTGCGAATTGTGATAGAATAGGAGCGGACACCTGGTATAGTAATAACTTACTATCGTTTATAAATGTGTCCTTATATTAACCAATCTGGCATCAGTCCCTGTACTTTCGCTGAAAATTTAATGTAAAAAACCGTATATTTGCTCTCGAAAATTTAAATAGATTAAATAAAGTAACCGCACTCAATACGGAGTGCCCAAGACGAACAGATTTTATGAATGCTCCACAAGCAATTATTGAAAAAATTCAATTAAAAGATGGTAGAGAGATCACCATTGAGACAGGGAAACTGGCCAAACAGGCCAATGGATCTGTAGTAGTAAGAATGGGCGGAACGATGCTTCTTGCAACCGTTGTAGCCAACAAAGATGCAAGCCCTGGCGTGGATTTCCTTCCACTAACGGTAGATTACAGAGAGAAATTCTATTCAGGAGGAAAGATCCCCGGAAACTTTTTCCGTAGAGAAGCAAGACCTTCAGATGAGGAAATCCTTACAATGAGACTGGTAGACCGCGTTTTGCGTCCGCTTTTCCCGGATGATTTCCACGCTGAAGTTCAGGTGATGATTTCCCTGATTTCTTATGATAAAGAATGTATGCCTGAAGCATTGGCTGGTTTAGCCGCTTCTGCTGCCATCGCAATTACCGACATCCCTTTCAACGGACCGATGTCTGAAGTGACGGTAGCCAGAATTGACGGACAGTTGGTGGTGAACCCAAGCAGAGTAAATCTGGAAAAAGCCGATTTAAATATCCTTGTAGGTGCTACAAAAGATTCTATCGTAATGGTAGAAGGTGTGATGGATGAAATTACCGAAGAGGAAATGATCGAAGCCATCAAATTTGCTCACGAAGAGATTAAAGTTCAGGTTGAAGCTCAGGAAAGACTTGCTGAAAGAGTAGGGAAATCCCTGCCGAAAAGAGAATACAGCCACGAAAACCACGACGAAGAAATTCGTGAGAAAGTGTGGAAAGAAACTTTTGACAAAGTTTACGAAGTTGCTAAAACTCCGTCTGCAAAAGAAGAAAGAGGCGACAACTTCAAAGCTGTTTTGGAAGAATTCCTGGCGCAGTATTCTGAAGAGGAACTGGAAGCAGTGAAGCCTTTCGCAAAAATCTATTTCCACGACGTGGAGAAAGAGGCAATGCGTCAAATGATCCTGAACGAGAAAATCCGTCTGGATGGCCGTACGCCGGAAACCATCCGTCCGATCTGGTCCGAAGTGGATTACCTGCCGGGTGCGCACGGTTCCGCAGTATTTACCAGAGGAGAAACTCAGTCTTTAACAGCAGTAACCTTAGGTTCCGTTAAAGATGCCAACATGGTAGATTCAGTGGCTATCAATTACGATGAGAAATTCTTCCTACATTATAACTTCCCACCATTCTCAACGGGTGAGGCAAGACCTTTAAGAGGAACATCAAGAAGGGAAGTAGGTCACGGAAATCTGGCACAGCGTGCACTTTCCAGAATTATACCTGCAGAAAACCCTTATACCATCCGTATCGTTTCCGATATCCTTGAATCCAACGGTTCATCGTCAATGGCTACGGTTTGCGCCGGTACCCTGGCGCTAATGGATGCCGGTGTACAGATTACAAAACCGGTTTCAGGTATTGCAATGGGATTGGTAACGGA
>CAYXUO010000074.1:0-10659 GCA_964468335.1 uncultured Chryseobacterium sp.
ACCGTTCACTGCCTTCTCTACAGGTGTAACATTGGAAAACAGGTAACCGCTGTTCATGTAAAGGGACTTGATATCGGAATCATCTTCCTTACCGCCGTCTTCACCAACTTTCTTATTGAATCCCACCGCATCATAAATATCTCCGGTTTTATAACCCAGAAGGCGCTGAAGGAATTCGGTTGAAAAAGCTGTATTTCCCACAAAGGAAATATCGCCGATGTAGTATTTTTTACCTTCGTTCAGCTTAACATTGATTTCGAAGTTATTCTTTTCATTCCTTGTCACAGAATCAGAAAGCACACGTGCATCGCGGTACCCCAGGGAGTTGTAGTAATTCACCAGGTTCTGCTTATCAGCCTCGTATTTTTCTTCAATAAACTTGGATGGTTTCAGGATTGCGCCAATGCCGAATCTTTTCTGCTTGGTATCCTTGAAGCCCTTCTTTCTGAGCTTTGCATCGGTAACACTTTCGTTGCCATCAAAATCAATACGGTCGATCTTTACACGTTTGCCTTTTTCGACTTCAATGGTCCAGTCTACCAGGTTTGGATCAGAAGCATTAACTTTATCATTGATCGTTACTTTGGCATCAGCAAAACCTTTCTTCACATATTCGTTAGGAACATTAGTCTTAACCGTGGAAACAAGATTCTGCGTGATTTTGGTACCGGGCTTAAGATTATTGTCTTTAGCAAGTTTCTCGTTCTTGGCTTTTCCGATTCCTTTGCCAGTGAAGGTAACTTCGCCCAATTCTTTAAGATCCTGAAGATAGAATCTCAGTACTACACTTTCGCCTTGCTGGCTTTCGATGTAGACCTCTACCTCAGAGAAAGAATTGGTTTCCCAAAGTTTCCGGATGGCATTACTGATCTTCTGGCCTGGAATATCCACTACTTCACCTTTGGCAAGACCTGTAAATCTTAAAATTTGTGCCGGAGAATATCTCTTTACCCCATCTACCACAATATCCTGCAATTTGTAGGACCCCGTCTGGCTTTCTGCATAAACCGGGTTAGTATCCTGCGGATTCCCTTGCGGAGTTACCTGACCATAAAAATGTGCCGAGGCAACAAACATAATAATAGGGATGAATCTAAACTTCATTATATATTTACTAACTTTTAATTAATTATTCTTGCTCCAGCTGTTCACTGGTTTTGCCATATCTCCTTTCCTTCAGCTGATAATCCAGAATACACTGGAAAAAGGTTTCCCTGTTAAAATCCGGCCACAGCATATCCAAAAACTGCATCTCGGCATAGGCCATCTGCCACAGGAGAAAATTGCTTATCCTTACCTCGCCGCTGGTTCGTATCATAAGATCAACAGGTGGGAAATCTTTTGTATAGAGGTGATCTTCAAAAAGACTCTCGTTTATATCGTCTTCCTCAATCTCACCCGTTTTTACCTTGCGGCTTATCTGCTTTACAGCGCTCAGGATTTCCTTTTGCGAACCGTAACTCAGAGCCAGGATCAGGTTTCCGCGCTTATTGTCTTTAGTAAGATCCATGACGTTCTGCAACTGGTCACGCACCAGATCCGGCAGCTTTTCTATATCGCCAATGATGTGTAAACGTAAACCTTTGGTAAAAATTTCCTCAGCCTCCAGCAAAAGCGTTTCGGCAAGGAGATTCATCAGGCTGTTTACTTCGTCATTGGGCCGGTTCCAGTTCTCAGAAGAAAATGTATAAAGAGTGAGATATGGAATATTTATCTCGTTACAGGCATTAATGGCATCCCGTACGGCCGTTAAAGCATTTTTATGTCCGTAGGTACGCTCTTTGCCCCTGGATTTCGCCCATCTGCCGTTTCCATCCATAATAATGGCTACATGACGGGGAAGATATTCAGGATTGATTTGATCTTTTACTGACAGCATTTTAATCGCAATAACAAGGAGGTCTTCCGAAGGAATAGGTTAGCCCCAGGGTCACACTGTTAATCCAGTCATTCCCGTTCGGATCTCCAACTTCTCTGTTCTTCAGGAATTCCCTTTCTCTTTCCTTGGATACGGCATAATAAATATCCGTCTGCAACAGTGAGGTGTTCGTATTAGGAGCCAGGATATCACTGTTATAAGTGGATTTCAGATCTTTCGCATTTATCGTACTGTAATCCAGCTGGTCAGTAAGTGTAGGTCTGAACATAAGTTCGCCGGAGATTGCCCAGTTGTAGTTGAATTTATATTTCAAGCCGATACCAAAAGGCAGATAACCGGTCACCTTTCTGCCACTGTAGTACTCAGCAGTGGTATTGAAGTCTATTTCATTTACAGGTGCCTGTGCCACACCGTCCACATCGCGGCGGTAGTCATGATTAAGGGTAGCCTGTGTAACATCATGCATCATAGCACCGATACCGGCAAAGATATATGGGCTCAGCATCCCACGCTCCTGCTCGTTATTTACAGGGAACAGATTGTATTCAAAAATCGCATCTGCTTCCAGCAGAGTATTTGTACCCCATAATTTCCGGTTTCTGCGGTATTCTTCCTTGGCCCAGGCATCACCAAACTGAACATGGCTATATCCTAAATCAAAACGCAGCGTTTGGTATGGATTGAAATTCATACGGTAAATAATACCGCCGTATGCAGGAAAACCATATTTAGAAGTTTCTCCAAAAGGCGCCTGCAAAATATAACCGGTTCTTCCTATATCCCCTACCAAATTGCTCGTTCCCAAACGGACACCTAATTCGTGCCGCTGCGCCTTTACACTTGCTACTGTAAGAATAACTGCAAACAAGCTAAGTAATAATTTTTTATTCATAGGAGAATATAGATTATGGTTATTTTTAGTATTTAATTTTTGCAAATATAAAACATTTTTGCATTACCGAAATTCATAATATTTAGTTAAATATAAACAATTAAATATTAATTTAGTCGCTCACAGCGCAGTTTTTTTGAAATTTTCCATAATTATTTAATACTTGCTCTATGACCTAAAAAAAGCAGAGACCGTAATGGGCTGCTTTACTTAATTGCGGTCACGCATCAATCTTGAAGGAAGTGTTCCCTTTTTGGCCTGGGCATACTCGGCCGCGGAGCAGGGAATGAGTTTAGCTACATCTTCATCTTCACCAAAATACCACAATCCCGAAAAGCTGTCGCGTTTAAATGCGAAATGCACATCATCTACCGGAACATAGAAGGTTTCCATGCGTCTCTCACGAGGATGTGATCTTTGAATATTGATACCTTCGGCAAGATGCCAAATCATTTGCGCCAGTAACTGATGATCAACCAGCGCCGAAGAATGTGGATTAAAATTGAAAATACCCACTGATTTCAGATTTTCGCTGAGGCCTATCTCTTTCATATATGCGCAGATTTCCCGGCGGTTCAGTCCGTTTACCTGTGGATTCACGGAGAAGTCTCCTGATGGCCCTTCAATAGAGTCGCAATTGACAGTGACCAAATCTGCCCTTCTGAAATAGGGCTCAGTGTTTTCCGTAGTACCCATCATTTCGGCCAGGCGGATTACATCAAATTCAACCTCCTTCATCAGTTTTACTGAATCCAGTTCATTCAGATGCTTCTGATAGGCCATATGGTGGTAATCCCGCAAAGGGAAATCCCTGGAACCCAAAATTTTGGCCAGGTAGTTTTTCTCATCAATACCCTCGCCCTGGTTGGCCAGTGAGATTGATGCTGATATATTGCTATAAATGAGTTCCTTGTGGTAATGATTTAGTGCGGAAAACAGAGCAAAAGACAAATCACTGCTGCCTCCAATGACCACAGGCACAGCCTTTTTCTCGTGACACACGGACAGCAATTCCTGCAATACATAATGTGTGTCCTCATGGGATTTTCCGGAGATCAGATCTCCAAGATCGCCCATGGGAACTTCAAAGTCCAGGCGTGAGAGATTGTAAAGTTGCCTGCGTACTTTCCTGAAACTGTTAATTTCGGCTTCACCTCCGGTTAAACCACGGTAATCCGAACAGAAAATAAGTACTATACCTCCTTCAGCAATTTCACCGGAAATCAGACTCCCTAACTGCCATTTTTCAGTTTCTATTTTTCCCGCAGGAATGACTATATCTTCAATATTCATGAGTGAAATTATTCAGTAACACTGCAAAAGTAGTAAAAACCGATGCATAAAAAACGCTTCCCGAAAAGTATCCGGGAAGCGTTTTTCATAAGGCAATATTTACTTCTTTTTTCCAGCCGGTTTCTTAGCTGCTGTCGGTTTCTTAGCCGCCGTTTTGGTGGCAGCAGTTTTTTTCGCGGCGGCTTTTTTAGGTTTTACCTTGAAGGCATCCTTGTCCTGAGCGGTAATCCACTTCTTCACCTCGTCCAAAGAAACGTCTGCCAGCTCTTCAGCGGTATATTTTTCATCTTTCTTGGTTTTCGGAATCTTGAACATTGTTTTTCCGAATTTGATGAAAGGTCCCCATCTGCCGTTTTCAATCGAAATTTTCTCGTCTTCCCACTGGCGTATATACCTGTTGGCCTCTTTCTCCAGTTTTGCCTCTATGAGTTCATGCATTTCCTCCTGAGTCAGATTGTCGAAATCATAGCGCTTGGGAACATTGATGAAAAGTGATTTATATTTGATGAAAGGTCCGAATCTTCCGGTTCCTTTAGTGACGCCCTCGCCTTTATAAGTTGCCACAGGTGCATCAGCAATTTGTTTTTCGCGGATGATTTCCTCCGCGCGTTCCTGGGTTACGGAAAGTGGGTCTTCGCCGCGTGGGATACTGATAAAAGTCTCCCCCCATTTCACGTAAGGACCAAACCGGCCTACACCTACGGAAACAGGACTTCCTTCAAATTCCTGAAGGTCAAAAGGCAGTCTGAAGAGTTCCAATGCATCCTCAAGGGTAATTGTTGCAATATTTTGAGAGGCCATGAGACTGGCGAAAATCGGTTTTTCTTCATCATCCTGCTCACCAATCTGCACCATAGGTCCAAAACGGCCGATTCTGGCCATTACATTCTTTCCACTTTTGGGATCCACACCCAGTATCCGTTCACCGTTAGCACGGTCTGCATTTTCCTCCACATCCTCAATCCGCGGGTGAAAATCTTTGTAGAAGCCCTGCAGGACTTCTTTCCACCTTTCGGAACCGTTGGCAATATCATCGAAATCCT
Source organism: uncultured Chryseobacterium sp. (assembly GCA_964468335.1). Lineage (GTDB taxonomy): Bacteria > Bacteroidota > Bacteroidia > Flavobacteriales > Weeksellaceae > Marnyiella. Next base: position 5,108 of record CAYXUO010000074.1, read on the forward strand.
GCTCTACTTTTGCTGTAAATCCGTAATCAAGGATCTCGGCAAAATTCTGTGTCAGGAAGTCATTCACTACTTCACCTATATCTGTAGGCACGAATTTATTTTTGTCACCTCCGAACTTCTCTCTAATAACTTCCTTCTTCAGCCCGGATTTTGAAAGAGACATTTTCATTATCTCCCTCTCCTGCGGCTCTATTTCCCTCTTATCCACATAGGCACGGTTCTGAATGGTCTGGATGGTAGGTGCGTAAGTGGAAGGACGGCCTATGCCGAGTTCTTCCAGTTTCTTTACCAGGCCAGCTTCAGTGTAGCGGGCGGCAGGTTTTGTGAATTTTTCGGTGGCTTCAATCTTTTTATAACTTAAGGCCTCGCCCACGCTAACTTTCGGAAGAATTTTTTCATTGTTTTGCTCCTCATCCTCGTCGGTTTTGGTAATTCCGTAAACCTTCAGAAACCCGTCAAAAACGATAACTTCGCCCTGCGCCTCAAAATGCTGAGGAAGTTTTTGGTTTCCAATTTCTATTACGGTTTTTTCAATTTTGGCATTTGCCATCTGGCTGGCCAGGGTTCTTTTATAGATTAGCTGGTACAGCTTGTTTAGCTGCGCATCACCAACCGACTTCACAGAAAAGTCTGTCGGACGTATAGCCTCGTGAGCTTCCTGTGCCGAGGCTGATTTGGTAGTATAATTACGCGGATTGGAATATTCCTCACCGTATTCGGACAGTATCTGTGATTTCGCCCCATTGATGGCTTCCTGCGAAAGACTTACCGAGTCCGTACGCATATAAGTGATGAAACCTTCTTCGTAAAGACGCTGTGCCACTCTCATTGTAGAGGTTACGCCATAACCGAGACGGTTACTGGCCTCCTGCTGCAAAGTGGATGTTGTAAAAGGTGCTGATGCCGTTCGCGTACCCGGTTTCTTTTCTACATTAAGCACGGTAAAGTCGGTATCTTTTGCCTGGTTCAGAAACTTTTCGGCTTCCTGCTCCTCAGCAAAATCCTTCTTCAATTTTGCTACAATAAGCTGCTTCGCACTGTTCAGGAAGGCGCCCTCCACACGATAACTGGATTTAGGTACAAAATTTCTTATTTCGAGTTCCCGTTCCACTACCAAGCGCACCGCTACAGACTGCACACGACCGGCTGAAAGACCTGTCTTTACTTTTTTCCAAAGTACCGGTGACATTTCAAAACCAACAATCCTGTCCAGCACCCTTCGGGCCTGCTGAGCGTTTACGAGGTTCTGGTCAATAGACCTGGGATTCTCAATCGCTTTAAGGATGGCATTCTTTGTAATTTCGTGAAAAACAATACGTTTAGTGTTCTCTTCTTTCAGTTTCAATTCCTGGGCCAGGTGCCAGGCAATCGCCTCTCCTTCACGGTCCTCATCAGATGCCAACCAGACCAGATCGGCTTTCTTTACTGCGTCTTTCAGTTCAGCAACAACCTTTTTCTTATCTGCCGAAACTTCGTAATCCGGAGTAAATGTAGTTAGGTCAATTCCCATCCCTTTTTTAGGCAGGTCGCGGATATGACCGAAACTGGATTTCACCTCAAAATCTTTCCCAAGGTACTTCTGAATGGTCTTTGCTTTTGCAGGTGATTCCACAATCACTAAATTTTTTGGCATCAACTAAATTTTTTGCAAAAGTAGAGTTTTTTTTAAAAGGGGAAATTGTGCGCTCCTTTTCCAGGCTGCAACATCTGGCTAAGAGACCTGAATCAGTACCCGCGGCAGGTCATATTTTATAAAGTACAGCTATCATTGTGGCCAGGGTGGAAGGCTGCCAGCTTTCGTATACTGTTTCACTTCCGGCAACAAAATCTGCCTCCTTTTTATTATAAAGGACTAATTTTGCGGCACCTATTTATGCACAGGATTTTCATTGCCTTATATTATCTGATTCAGAGGAACCGACTGGCTGCAGCACTGCTGGCCATTGCTCTCCTCTTCACGGGTGTATTTTATGCGTCAAAAATAAAATTTGAGGAAGACATCAGCCAGATGTTGCCGAAGAGCGGCAAATCCGACATCACCGCGCAGGTTCTGTCGCAACTTGAATTCAGTGATAAGATAATTGTTCTGATTAACAGCAAACCGGGTGATGAACAGCTAACCGAAACTGCAGATGCCTTCATTGACCGCCTGGCGCCACTGAAGCCATACATCAAATCGATACAGGGCAAAGTGGATGAAGACCAGATCTCAGGAACCTTTGATTTTGCACAGCAGAACATTCCGCTGCTTTTGGTTGAAGATGATTACCGGATCATAGAAGACAGGATTTCCAGTGACAGCATAGACCACAGACTCGCGGCCAACTACCGAGCGCTAACGGCTCCAACAAGTTTGGTTACCAAGGAATTCATTAAAAAAGACCCTCTCGGAATCACCAGTCTGGGACTGCAGAAGCTTAATCTGTTGGGTGGAAACAAGGATTTCCGCCTGCAGGACGGGTATATTGTTTCGCAAGACGGTAAAAATATCCTGCTTTTTCTGGAACCTGCATTTGGCGGTGCCGAAACCAAAAACAATGAGGTCTTTGCAGAAAAGCTCAACCTACTCAAGGACAGGATCAACAAAGAATTTAATGGAAAAACGGAGATTTCTTATTTTGGTGCACCCCTGATTGCGGCTGCCAATGCCCGGCAAATCAAGAAAGACATTCAAACTACTGTATTGATTTCCACGGCAGTACTCCTGTTATTGCTTATCTTTTATTTCCGGAACATACTTGCACCCATCATCATATTTATTCCTACGGTTTTCGGAGCCGCCGCCGGATTGATTTTCATTTATATAATAAAGGACAGCATATCCGCAATTTCACTAAGTGTCAGCGCAATACTTATCGGAATCACGATAGATTATGCCATCCATATCCTGACCCATTACAAGCACAAAAATAATATAGAGGATGTTCTGAAAGAGATTACACATCCCATCATCATGAGTGCATCTACCACGGCCGTCTCTTTCCTTTGTCTGGTTTTTGTACGCTCTGAGGCACTCAGAGACCTTGGAATATTTGCCAGTGTAACGGTGATGTTCTCTGCACTTTTCACTTTGGTGCTTATCCCACATCTGTACAGACCGCGGAAAACCAGCGGACGGGAGAAGAAAACTTTCATCGACAAAATCGGTGCGTATCCTTATGAAAAGAACAGGACACTGGTCATCATTAGCTCATTGCTGATCGTGGCTACATTTTTCGGCTTCAGTCATATAAAATTCAACCAGAACATCTCTGACCTGAATTTTGTGCCTGAGGAAATGAAGGAAAACGAAAAGAAGCTGGAAAAACTGTCCGACCTTACCGAGAAATCGATACACGTAGTTTCTTACGGCTCCACATCAGCAGAAGCTGTTGAAAAAAATACAAAGCTCTTATCCTTCCTGAAAAACCAGCAAAAAAGGGGAAACATCCTGAGTTTTCAATCGGTCGGTGAAGTAGTACTTTCGGAAAAAGAACATCGTTCCCGGATCAGCCGGTGGAATGAATTCTGGACGCCCGAAAAAAAGTCGGCAGTAATTTCGCAGATGGCAACCAGCGGAAACACGTATGGTTTCAACAGTTCTGCCTTCAGTACTTTTGAAGAGATGCTGAACAGGAACTATCAGACGCTTTCGCTGAAGGATTACTCCAGCTTACCTGCCCTGCAGCTTTCGGAATTCTATAATTCCGAAAACGGAATGCATACGCTTTCCACTGTTGTGAAGGTTGATGAAGGACAGCGCGCGCAATTCATCAGCGATGTGGAGAAAGACAATGAGGTACTGGCCATAGACCGCCAGCAGATCAATGAAAATTTCCTCGGTTTACTGAAGGACGACTTCAACAACCTCATCAGTTATTCATTGATCGCCGTGATCCTGATATTTCTGATATTTTTCCGGAACATTGACCTTACGGTGATGGCCGTTATTCCCATTGTGCTTTCAGGAATTGTTACAGCGGGAATCCTTTATTTTCTGGGTCTGGAACTTAATATCTTCAGCACGATCGTGTGCACCCTCATCTTTGGTGCCGGGGTAGACTTTAATATATTTCTTACACAGGCACTTCAAAAGGAGATGAGCACCGGAAAAGACCAGCTGCCGCTTTACAGGGTTTCCATTATTCTGGCACTTATCACCACGGTTTTAGCCGTTGGAGCACTGATTTTTGCAAAGCATCCGGCGCTGCATTCCGTATCCACGGTGGCACTTGTGGGAATGGTGGCTGTGGTGGTGATATCCTTTGCCATGTATCCGCTGATGTTTGGATACATCCGCCAACGCTCGCAAAAAGGTTTGATGCCAGTAACAGTAAGGGTACTGCTTAATTCCGTATTCTCACTAAGTCTTTATGCTTTAGGCGGGATTATTTTTGGAATTATTGCACCATTCTTCAGTACACGGAATGAAGGGAAGCTAAAGAAATTGGTAGCTTCTTACCTCACTATGGTTCTTTATACCAATCCTTTTGTCCGGAAAAGAGTAATCAACCTAAATAAAGAGGAATTTGAGAAGCCTGCGGTGATCATCGCCAATCACACTTCGTCTCTGGACGTTCTGTCTATGGCCATGAGCACCCATAAACTTATATTTTTTGTGAACGACTGGGTCTACAATTCACCGGTTTTCGGCCGACTGGTGCGCCAGCTTGGTTTCTTTCCTGTTTCTGAAGGGCTGGAGGGCAGTGTTGACCGCTTAAAAGAAAAAGTTGAACAGGGATATTCGCTGATGATTTTTCCTGAAGGGGAGCGCTCATCAACCAATTCCATCCAAAGGTTTCATAAGGGAGCATTTTACCTGGCTCAGAATTTACAGCTTGACATCCTGCCGGTCTACATACACGGCACGTCCGAAGTGATGCCGAAAGGTGACCTTTTTATCCATGACGGCAGTATAACTGTAAAATCCGGCAAGCGAATATCCTGGGATGACGACAATTTTGGGGTGACCTATCAGCAAAGAGCAAAAAAAGTAAATGCGCTGTTCCGTGAGAAGTTTTCCGAACTGAGAAAGGAACTCGAAGATGAGGATTATTTCGCAAAAAAGATACTGATGAACTATCACTATATGGAAAAAGAAATTGTGAGAGAAGTCCGAGCGGACTGGAAGCAGAATAAAAAGCTGTACCACGAGCTGAACAAGTGGATCGGCCCAAAAGACCATATACTTCATATTTCCGCAGACTATGGACAGCTGGACATGCTTTTGGTTCTTCAGGAAGCGGGCCGCGAGATCAATTCCTACAATGTTGATGTAGAAAAAAGGCATACCGCCAGACAAAGCTATCTGCTGCAAAGGCGGAAAATCCAGTATCGGGATTCTTTGGACAGCCTTGAAACAGTTCCGGATGTGTTGCTCATCAGTGACGTCAGCTTTAAGCTGGATGAACTCGCTGAACTTCCACCAAGAATTATATTTCTGAACAGGCACGACGCAGAAGTACCCTACGGTTATATAAAACTTGTACAGAAAGATGGATTGGCTGTTTTTACGACAATGAATTAATTTTAATATTTTTGTAAAAATTCATAAAACTGTAATGCCTAAGAAG
>CAYXUO010000075.1:0-10358 GCA_964468335.1 uncultured Chryseobacterium sp.
TGCGGAATTCAACCGTCAGAAGGAAATTCATTCAGATATGAACGAAGTGGTACGGATTGGCGGTAAAATGAGACTGCGACCAGTACTAATGACGGCGCTGGTTGCATCGCTGGGATTTTTGCCAATGGCTCTGAGCCAGGGTGAAGGTGCAGAAGTGCAAAGGCCGCTTGCTACAGTAGTTATTGGCGGCTTGCTGCTGGCGACATTCCTTACGCTCTTTATTTTACCAACCGTTTATATCTGGTTTGAAAAACATTTTCCAGAGAAGAAGAAAACCGTTAACCTGGACGAATAAAATGAAAAATAATGAAAACTAAATACCTCCATATCCTGTTTCTGCTGTGCTTTCTCAATTTTTTTTCGCAGACACCGGTTTCTCTTGAGACCGCCTATGAAAAGGCAGTGGAGAACAATCTTCAGGTAAAGTCCGGGCAGCTTAAAATAGATTATCACCACCGGATTAAAAATTCTGCTGCCGTTGTAGACCCTTTGAATATTACCGGCGAAATCGGGCAGCTGAATTCTGCGTATGCAGATAACGCCATTTCTGTAAACCAAAAGCTGCGGTTACCCAAATTCTACCAAAGTCAGAAACAGGTCTTGATGGAGGAATGGAAAAATGCCATGCTGACGCTGGAGGTACAAAAGTTACAGCTGAAGCGTGATCTTGCACTGATTTACAATAACCTGAATTATCTGGATGAAAAGCAGAAACTGCTTGAAAAAGCCGACAGTATTTATTCCCGGTATTATCAGCGGGCAGAACTTCGTTTGCGGGCAGGCGAAAGTAATATCCTGGAGAAAACAACGGCAGAAAATTACAGAAGTCAGGCAGAAATTCAGTTGCAGAATCTGGGAAAAGACCGTGAGATATCGCAACATCAGCTCAATTATTTAATAAATGATGCCCAGTATTATACCAATCAGAAAGGCGGTTTTTATATCATGGAACTGATGTCCGATGGAAATTATGACGGAAATGCAACCGTTCTGAAACAGTATGATCAGCAAAAAAACATTGAAAATGCCAAACTCAATGCCGAAAAAACCAAGCTGTTGCCGAGTGTTAATCTGGGGGTTACCTCTTCCACACAATATGGATTTGGAGCGGATGAAAAATTCTACGACCGTGGGAAACGATTCCAAAGTGGGCTGATTGGCCTGGACCTGCCTTTGTTTAACACTGCGCAGAAATCCATAATAGAAGGCCAAAAAATCAATCAGCAGATTGCAGAAAACAATTATCAGATTGCTGTAAAAAATCTGAAAAACCGGTATGCTGTTACTTTTGGCGAATCCCTGAAACTGAAATCAGAACTTGAATATTACAGAAGCAAAGGGCTGAAAAATGCTCAAACCATCTTTTTTACCGCAAACCTGCTTTTAAAGGAGGGTGAAATCGATTATCTGGAATACACGATGCTCGTCAATCAAAGCCTTGAAATCGAGAACCGGTATATCGATGCCCAAAAACTGTTTAATGAAAAAATAATTGAGCTGAACGCTCTGAGAGCCGAATAAACTATTCACTTAAATCAAAATTATCAAATGAAAAAATTCACAACACTACACCGCATCATCCACTGGACCATTGCCACCGCAATGCTCGTACTCTTTGCCACCGGATTTCTTAGAATGTTCTGGATGTCTAAAAAAACCATTACCACTGCCGTAAACTCCGAACTGGAGGCGCAACAGATGCAGCTGCCACAGGAAAGCGTGCTTGCTATTGCAAAAAGCATCATCAACCCAATGTTTGAGTGGCACGTCAATTTCGCCTATGTCCTTGTAGCCGCCTATAGCATAAGGTTAATCTACATGTTTGCGAAAGGAATCCGTTTTCCGAACCCGTTTTCCAAACATGCAAATGGAAAAGACCGACTGCAGGGAACCGTTTACCTCATTTTTTATGTACTTCTCATTGTGCAGATTCTAACCGGTTTTGCGCTGAAATTCGAATTGGCCGGCGAAGCAGCTCTAGAAAGAGCTGAAGAAGTGCACAAATTTGCGGTTTACTGGCTTCCAACCTTTGTAGTGCTGCATTTTATGGGAATCATCTTTGGGGAACTGACGAATAAAAAAGGGATTGTTTCCAAAATGATCGGCGGCGAACAAATAAACCTGCCAGAATGAAAGAATTTGCAGCAATCATCCTTACCGGCTTGCTGGTGTTTTCCTGTTCCAAGCAGACAGAAACGGAAGAAAAAGAAATTTTCGCCGTATCGGGTAATCAGATTACGCTTACGGCGATGCAACATAAAAATGCAGGCATAGAAACCACAACGCTGGCGAATCAAAGCATTGCAAACAAAATCATGCTTCCCGGTCAGATCAGTGTTCCGCCACAGGCCATGTCGGGGGTTTCATCGTCATCCGGCGGTATTGTGAAAGCGGCCAGATTTATGCCCGGAAATTATGTTGCAAAGGGACAAACACTGGCGGTTGTTGAAAATCCCGAACTGGCAAAACTTCAGCAGCATTATCTGCAGGCAAGGTCCGCGGTCGGATATGCCCAGAAGGATTACGAAAGACAGAAATACCTGAATCAGTATCAGGCAAGTTCAAATAAAGTAACTCAGCGTGCGATGAGTGAGTTGCAAAGCCAAAATGCAGCAGTGCGGGGAATCTCTTCACAGCTTCGTTCCTATGGAATTAGTCCTGAAGGGGTAAGTGCAGGAAACATTCAGAAAAGTACTGCGGTTACCGCATCAATTTCCGGATATGTTTCCACTGTAAATGTTAGCGTTGGCCAGTATGTGTCCCCCGCCGAGGTGCTGTACACGATTGTGAACAGCAATGTTATCCATCTGGAACTGAGGGTGTTTGAAAAAGACCTGAATAAACTTTCTATTGGACAGAGGGTGTACGCTTTCACCAACCATAATCCCGATAAAAAATACGCTGCCGCCGTGAAACTCATCGGTAAAGATTTTTCTGCAGACCGAAGTGTCATGGTACACTGCGACTTAATCGATAAAGATGAATCACTGATTCCAGGTACGTTTATGAATGCCGAGGTTGAGGTGAATGCAGAAGAAGGTTTCGTTATTTCTGAAGATGCCATAGTTACGTGGGAAGACAGACAGTATATTTTTGAAGAAGTGAAACCACTCACCTACAAAATGTTTCCGGTAACCATGGGGAATTCTGAAAACGGATATACCGAACTGCTGAATTTTGACCCTAAAAACAGCAATAAAAAGTTTGTAATTAAAGGTGCATATTCCCTGCTGATGGCCCTGAAAAATGTTGAGGAATAAGAAATTTAACGGAGAAAATAATCAGAATATAACAGGACTTTGCCGCTCAATCCGGCAAAGTCTTTTTTTATATTTTTGCGCAATGAAGATTCTGATTCTGGATAATTACGACAGTTTCACCTATAATCTGGTCCAGATGACGGAGCAAATCACGGGCAAGCGGGTTCACGTAGCCAAAAACGATGAAATCAGTGTGACTGAGGCAGCGAAATTTGACAAAATAATTCTCTCACCCGGTCCTGGAATACCATCCGAAGCCGGAATACTAAAAGAACTGATCCGGGACCTCCACCAGGAGATTCCAATGCTTGGGATCTGCCTGGGGCTGCAGGCCATTGCAGAAACCTTTGGCGGAACACTGATAAATCTGGAGCAGATTTTCCATGGTGTGGCTTCACCTGTGACTATTCTGAATACCGAATGTAAACTTTTGCGAAGCATCCCTCAAAATTTTGAAGCCGGACGCTACCACAGCTGGGCGGTACATCCTGAAACATTTCCAAAAGAACTTGAAGTGACAGCTGTTGACGCCGATGGTATTATTATGGCGCTCCAGCACCGAAAATTCGACCTGCATGCTGTGCAGTTTCACCCGGAGAGCGTGCTCACTCCGCAGGGAAAAAAGATTATTTCTAATTTTCTGCTGAATTAATATTCACTGCATAGCATAATAAACATTAAATTTGCACCTTTAAATCAGACCATGACAGCAACCCAAAACAGAAGCCTGAAATTTAGTGACCTTGGTTTAATGGATTATCTGCCCGCTTTCGATTATCAGGAAAAGCTGATGAAGGAAATCATAGACATTAAACTTACTAACCGCGAAAAAAGTGAAGGTGAAGTTGTTGAGACGCCAAACTATCTTCTTTTTGTTGAGCATCCGCATGTTTACACCATCGGAAAATCAGGTGATGAGCACAATATGCTGGCGAATTCGGCAAAACTTAAAGAAATTGATGCCACCTATGTGAAGACCAACCGTGGCGGTGATATTACCTATCACGGTTTCGGCCAACTCGTGGGCTATCCGGTTCTGGACCTGGACAATTTTAAGTCGGACATTTTCCTCTATATGCGAAACCTGGAGGAAGTAATCATCCGCACGATCGCAGAATATGGACTTACAGGTGAGCGCAGTGAAGGTCAGACCGGTGTTTGGCTGGACGTGGGAAAACCTTATGCACGTAAAATATGCGCCATGGGTGTTAAGACTTCAAAATGGGTCACCATGCACGGTTTCGGCCTGAATGTGAACACCGATTTACGCTATTTCGAATACATCATTCCCTGCGGAATAAAGGACAAGGCAGTCACTTCACTACAGCGCGAACTGGAAAGAAAATTCACCGACGAAGACATTGCTGAGCTGAAGGAAAAAATCAAAAAGCACTTTACCGAAGTGTTTGAAGCCACATTGATCTGATCCCTCAAACAAATTGGCTACAAAGTTTTGTACCCTTTATATACCTGCACAGCGTCTTCAAGTAAAGGAGCAGCCTGCTTGCGGAACTCCATAAGATGTTCACTTACATTATGCTGCTGGTGATGTTCTGCAGAACGCCAAAGTTCAACAATGAAGAAAACGCCTTTCTGATCTGCATCTTCAACCAGGTCGTACTGCAGGCAGCCTTCCTCTTTCCTGGTTTCGTACACAAGTTTGTTCAGGATCTCCACAGCGTCCATCAGATAATTCCCCCTGAAACGGAACAGGGCAACAATATAAAGTTCTTTCATTTTTTAAATCTGCGCACAAAAGTAAGCAAAAAGGTAAGCCTTGCACGGTGTCAGGCATGAATAAAATCCTTATGTTAGTGCAAATAATGTTTAGACTTTATCATTTATGTTCTCAAAACAGGAAGCACAGCAGTTAAAACAGGAGTTCTGGACCGCCTTCGGCAAAAGTTTTCCGAGAAAATGGATCCTGTACGATACCAAGATCAAGGATTTTTCCTTTAAATTTTACGCCGACAATAAGAAAGCCGAGGTCTCACTGGATCTGGAAATGAAGGATGAGCTCTTCCGCAATGCCTATTACGAAAAAATTTGGTCTTTGGAAAACATGCTGGAAGAACATGTGGGCGAGTTTTATAAAGACGAATTCTACACCCTTGAAAACGGCAAAGTAATCTCGCAGATTTGGGTTTCAAAGGATAATGTATCCATATTCAATAAAAACACCTGGCAGGAAATATTTGAATTCTTCGTGGAAAAAATGGAAGGCTTTGAGAAGTTCTATTATGAGTATGAGGATTTCATTAAAGATGTATAATGCTATGAAAACCTCCGTTTCCGGAACCAAAAAAACAATGCTCCCAGCGATCCTATCACAACCAAAGGTAGCAGCAAATTAATCCACTGCCAGTAGCTTTTTTCGTAATCAATCCGTTGGCGGTCCAAAAGACGTGCCTCAATATTCCGGTTACGGAGCTCCATAAGGTTGGCATCATCCAGAAGGAAGTCCAGCGCATTGCTCAGGAACTGTCCGTTGCCGTAGCTTTGCTTCGTAAGTAAATCCTCACCCAGTGGAATTGGCTTTCCTTTAAGGACCTGGTTGCGACCTACGTCGCCGTCCGAAATCACGATCATTTTATTGTCCGAACTCTGCTTTCTGAAACCCGGATAAGACCTGGACTCAATACGGTTGGCATACGCCGATGTGAATTTTCCCTGAAGTGATACCGCAAAGATTTTAGGCGCGCTTGGTTTTTCGAACGCAGCTACAGAGTCGGCACTTACGATTTCTGAAAGGGAAACATAGTTAGGAACAGGCTTTACAGAAGTTCTTTCACTGCTTTCAAAGAGCACCTCGGTTTTAATTCCGGGGCGTCCTAAAGTATCAATCGCTGTCGGGAATTCAAATTTAACAGGATTGATGTTCTTAGTGATCGGGTTATTTCTTTCGGCGATGCCCAACGGGAAGTAGGGCCAGAGGAATGAGCTGTACTGCGGATTCCCGGCAATCTCGCCGGAAACAATACGCAAAAGCGCTGATTTCTTCATGTCCTTCACCAGACCGGGATTTATACGAACTCCATAATTGAAGAAGAAATCATTCATATTGGTCTCAATGGGATAAGCCATAATTTTTTTAGATCTGTACAGTGTATCCATTTCAGCATTCACAGCGTCCATCATCCACAAAGTCTTACCGCCGCTCATAATGTACTGGTCCAGCACCACCTTTTCACCGTCAGTAAAAGGTTTGCGCGGCTTCGCGATCACCAGCGCGTCCATTTGCTTGAGCCTCGGAACATCAGCCACGGTAAGTTCGGTTCCGTTCTCGGGAATGATTGGCCCCGCATTGTAATTCTGAAGCGCCATCTGCATAAACCCCTGAAACTCTTCGGGTCTCAGTTCGTCCTGGTTAATCAGGATACCCACATTCTTGCGGCTGTTCCGGGTGATGTCTTTAATATTTGAAATCAGGCTGTATTCCAGACCTTCGATTGATTTGCTGAGCTGTTCTGCAGGATCCAGCCCTGCCTGGTTTACGATAAGCGGAATTGAAGAACCGTAGGTTTCGTATTTCAGGACTGCATAGGGGAACATAACGATCTGCCGTATTTCACCGTCCTTCATGTCGGGTAACACCGAAGGCTGCAGACCCATGGCCATCAACGTGTCCTGTGATATCTTGGTTTTAATAGGGTCGATGAACTTATAGTCAATCTTAGGATTGATCTTGCGGAATTCTTCCAGCATAAAACGGGTTTCATTCTGCAGCTGTCTGAAACTTGCAGGGAAATCACCCTCCAGGTATACTTCCACCATCAGGGGTTTATCCACGGACTTCAGTACTTCCTGAGAGGATTCAGAAAGTGTATACCGTTTCTCTTCCGTAAGGTCCAGCCTGAAACTGAACAGACCGTAGGCACCTAAAAGCAGAATAACCGCTGCAATGATATATAAAACTGTATTCTTTTGCATTTTCATCTTCATAGCAATTACTTATTCTTTTCAACAAAAACTTTAGACAGAAAAAGGCAGATCCCAATAACCAGCACGAAATAGCAGATGTCCCTAAGATCGATCAGCCCTCTTGTAAAGCCCAGGAAATGCTGGTAAAACCCAAGTCTTGACAGAATATAATCTGCACCCCCAAGCAATTTATAGCTTGCCAGCTGCTCAATACCGAAATAAAGGATGAAACACATAAAGACTCCAAGCAGGTAAGCCATAATTTGGTTCTGAGAAAGTGCCGAGGCCAGAATTCCCACCGCCGAAAATGCCGCCACAAGAATAATCAGTCCAAAGTAGCTTCCCATTGTTGCCCCCATATCCAGATTGCCCTGCGGCACGCCCAGCACATACACCGTGTACAGATAAACCAGCGACGGCAATAGACACAGAACGCCTACGAACCATACCGCAAGAAATTTAGCGGTCACGATTTCGGAGATGCGTACGGGCTGAGAGAAAAGCCACTGAAGTGTCCCGCCCTGTCTTTCCTCTGCCAATGACTTCATGGAGAGCGCCGGAATGACGAACATCAAAAGCCAGGGTACCAATACAAAATAACTTTGAAGGGTAGCGGTACCAATATCGAATATATTTGAATCATTTTCAAAAAAGAATAGAAAGAGAGTCCCGATTAAACTGAAGGCCGCGATAATGACCCACGCGCTCCAGTTGCCGAAATAAGTCCAAAGTTCTTTTTTAAATATTGCTGTCATTTATATTGAATTAAAATAATTTTTATCCGTTAATCTTTTTTTTATTCCTGTTCACCAGTTTTACCGTGAGCATGATGGCCATAACCAAGCCGACAAAACCAGCCAGAAGCTGCCACCAGTATTCGAGAACCATAGATTTTAAAATCACAGTGAATACGACTAAGAAAAGTACAAAGGTTGCGATTTCGTTGGCCTGCCTAAGTTTAATATTTGCGGTTGGAAAAGTGGCGCCATCCAGCATTTTCATCTTTAGAACCTGTTTCCAGGACCAGTAATGATACAGGCCAAGACCAACCAGGAATGTCAGTTTCAGGTGAAACCAAGGCGTCTTCATCAGCCCAAAATTCAGAAGGATAAGAGTAAGACCGCTCACGAGCATAATGACACCTGCAGGTACTGTGATGATGTTCCAAAGTCTGCGGGTCATGAACAGGTACTGTTCGCGAAGGATTTTCTTCTTTTCATCTTCAAAAACATCGGTATCTTTATAATACACAAAAAGTCTGACCAGATAGAAAAGTCCGGCAAAATAGCTGACCATAAAAATGATGTGAACGGCTTTGATGACGGTGTAGAGCATCCAAAAAATTTAAGCGCAAAGATATGAAATTGAAGCTAATTAAAACTTGTACACCAGTTTTATATCAATATCAAAATTGAACTTTGTCCCTTCCCTCGGAGCGTCAGATATAATGGGAAATCCATCTATCGGAGGTTCCAATGCTGTTAAATTTTCCGTATCCCTATATTTAATATCCAGATTTCTTACTCCGAAACCAATTTTCGGCATAAAAGCAATCCTTGATGTTTCCCTGTGCAACAAAATACTGTAGGTAAGATTTGCACCCGTTTTGCGCCTTTCCATCTTCGCAGCATCTGCCCAATAATAATTGTAATCATCGAAAAAATGACTGTTGGTGAGTTTGCGGTCTGCTCTTATATAGAAAAAATCGGCGCCTACAAAATGTTTCAGAACGGAATCGGGTGCCAGACTGTAATAAAACGCAGGACGAAGTTCATAAGAAGTATACTCCGCACCTTTTTCTACTGGCGGAACCATAATGCCGCTTGCACCGTATCCCAGGTCACCTCCTATGCGAAACCTATCGGTTAATTCATAGATGTAGCCCACAGTCCAGCGCTGATTGAAAAAGGAACTCATAAGTCCAAAAGTGACCATTGATTTCTGACCTTTGTCCTGTGCACAAAAACATCCGAAAAGCAGAAGAAAAATGAGGGAGTGGACTTTATGCTTCATAATCTACTTATATTTTGGGAAGAATTTATTTAGTAACGATTCAGAATATCAAGATTCCTGCGGAATGACAAAGATTCTGCTTCTTTATGTTGTAGTAAAAGAGGAACCTAAAACAAAAAAATCGCTGTCCTGGAGACAGCGAAAATTATGTACTATTTAATTACTTCCAACTCCTTTCCTACCTTGGTAAAGGCTTCAATGGCTTTGTCCAAGTGTTCGCGGGTATGCGCCGCAGAAAGCTGCACACGGATCCGGGCTTTGTTCTTAGGAACCACCGGATAGAAGAATCCGATCACATAGATCCCCTCTTCCATAAGCATTTCGGCCATTTTTTGAGAAAGTGGCGCATCGTAGAGCATTACCGGTACAATGGCTGCATCGCCATCCGGAATGTCAAAACCACGGGCTTTCATTTCGGTGCGGAAATATTCGGCATTTTCCATCACTCTATCACGAAGCGAAGTATCATCGGAAATCATATCAATCACCTTTGAAGCTGCGCCTACGATGCCTGGAGCCAAAGAATTTGAGAAAAGATAGGGTCTGGAACGCTGTCTCAGCATATCGATGATCTCTTTCTTTCCCGAAGTAAATCCGCCTAATGCTCCACCCAGCGCTTTACCTAAAGTGGATGTGATGATGTCTACCCTTCCCATTACGTCATTAGACTCATGAGTACCACGGCCGGTTTTGCCTATGAAACCCGTAGCGTGAGAATCATCCACCATCACCAGACAGTCATATTTATCTGCAAGATCACAAACGCCCTTCAGGTCCGCAACAATGCCGTCCATAGAGAAAACACCATCGGTAACGATGATTTTGAAACGGTGATTTTTTTCAGAAGCTGCCTTAAGCTGTGCTTCCAGGTCTTCCATATTGTTGTTTTTATAACGGTAACGCGCCGCCTTGCAAAGACGAACACCATCTATAATGGAAGCATGGTTTAATTCATCTGAAATAATAGCATCTTCTTCGGTGAAAAGCGGTTCAAATACACCACCATTGGCATCAAAACAGGCAGCGTACAGGATGGTATCCTCCATGCCAAGGAAATTTGAAATTTTCGCTTCCAGCTCCTTGTGTATATCCTGGGTTCCGCAGATGAAACGTACGGAAGACATACCGTAACCATGACTCTGGATCATATCCTGTGAGGCTTTC
>CAYXUO010000076.1:0-1302 GCA_964468335.1 uncultured Chryseobacterium sp.
TGCCAAAACTCTTAAGGCTACATTCAGATAACCTTCATTAGCGCCTGTTTTTTCGGTAAGTCCCTGCAGTGTCTTTGTTTTTGCCTCTGTAATGAGGTTCAGGATCTGTTTTTTCTGAAGCGCAGCCACCACCGGAGCAGTTACAATTCCGTCCAGATGTCTGAAAATGGAACTTCGGAGTTCTCTTTTATCCATATTATTTTGTTGAATGATGCTGTTAAATATATGCATATTTTGAATGTCGGCAGATATTCCAGCGGTGATTGCTTAAAAGTCAATCAGGTTTATAAAGAAAAAATCAAAAAAAACCTTGCGGTATCCATTTTAATTTTAACTTTGTAATTCAAAGTTCTTTTTATGGAATCTAAGAATTATCACGAAGACCTGGCTCACATCCGAAGCATGATGGAGCGCAGTTCCCGGTTTATTTCATTAAGTGGTCTGTCCGGGGTTTTCGCCGGATTGGTGGCATTGTTAGGAGCAGTGTATGTTTATTTTGTATTCCAGCGCCAGGGAATAGATTACTTTGATGGGAAAAGAAACGTTTTCAGTGTAGGTCTGGTACGCGAATTAGTGCTGATTGGGGCTGCAATACTTGTTCTGGCCATTCTTTCAGGATATATTTTTACGGCCAGAAAGAGTCGGGAGAAAAACCTGCAGATGTGGGACCAAACGACGAAAAGACTACTGTTTAATTTTGCGGTACCGCTGGTGACTGGTGGACTGTTCTGTCTGGGTCTGCTTTATCACCAGATGTTCGTCTTTGTTGCTCCCACAACTCTTATCTTTTACGGCCTTGCTTTGGTGAATGCCTCAAAATACACATTTACTGATATTCAGTATTTGGGTTATTGCCAAATCGTCCTGGGACTATTATCTTTCTTTTTCCTGGGCTGGGGACTGGTATTCTGGGCACTTGGATTCGGAGTTCTTCATATTGTGTATGGTTTGGTGATGCATAGAAAGTACAGGTGAGAGGAAAGAACCAGGATTAAAGACAAAAGTAAAAAGTAAAAAGAAAAAAGTGTTGCAATGTATGGCTGGATTAGTTAAAAAGGCAGCAGTTTAACAGCTACATTTTACAACCGAATATTTTAAACTCTGTGTCCTTAGTGAAGCCTCCGTGAACTCTGTGGTTTGGAAGTAGCAGGAATCAGGAGCCAAGAACCAGGGATAAAGACAAAAGTAAAAAGGCAAAAGTAAAAGTAAGAGTGTTGTTATGTAAGGTTGGATTAGTTAAAAAGGCAGCAGTGTAACGCCTACAATTTAGAACCGAATGTTTTAAACTCTGTGTCCTTAGTG
>CAYXUO010000076.1:1402-6549 GCA_964468335.1 uncultured Chryseobacterium sp.
AAGCCTCCGTGAACTCTGTGGTTTAACTAGAGTCAAGAGCCAAAAAGCAAGAGCCGGGGATAAAGACAAAAGTAAAAAGACAAAAGTAAAAAGTAAGAGTGTTGTTAAGTAAGGTTGGATTAGTCAAAAAGGCAGCAGTTTAACAGCCACATTTTTCAACAGGATATTTTAAACTCTGTGTCCTTAGTGAAGCCTCCGTGAACTCTGTGGTTTAACTAGAGTCAAGAGCCAAAAAGCAAGAGCCAAGATTCAGGAAGCTGGAAGAATAGCAAACAATCAAAAATCCATAATCCATAATCCAAAATTCAAGCAAAGTCCCAAAACCTGTACCTAACCTCTAACCTCTAACTTCTAATTTCTAACGTCTAATAATGATAAGTAAACTCAACAAAGAATTTGAAAGCCGTGTCAGACTGGGCATTATGTCCGTTCTGATGGTAAACGACTGGGTTGACTTTACCGAGATGAAAAATCTGCTCGAAATTACCGACGGTAACCTGGCAAGTCACAGCACTGCTTTGGAAAAATCAAAATATATAGAAGTGAAAAAGGAATTTGTAGGCAAAAAACCGAAGACTTCCTATCGCGCAACTGAAACGGGAAAGAAGGCTTTTGGTGAACATCTATCTGCACTGGAAAAGCTGCTGGGAAGGTAACCCTATATTTTTTTGCTTTTCAGCTTTGAATAGCAAAGTGCTTTGAATAAAACAAACTGAGAATGAATGAAATAAATATCAATTCTAATGTAAAAATCTATTTTACAATTAGCTGGAGTATTGGCCTCATGCTATTACTAGCCAATAAGATGGGCTGGACTGAGGGCCTGGAACTGTTAATTTTTACAACAGTAATGAATTTTTTTATAAGTGTTCTTGTTCAAATCTTCCTGGTTGTAATGCTGCTTACTTTCTCCGAAAACAGGATTCAGTTTTTGCATTCGTTCATCCTTCTGCTTTTCAACTTTCCTTTTGTACTGACTTTTTGGTGCATTTTAATCTTAACATACTAATCACAAAATCTGTAATATTATGAAAACACATCAACTGATCCTGCTCACCACCGTCCTATTTGTTACGCTGTTTTATGGCGAGGATTTGGGACTAAACCTGGGAATTTTAGGAATTTCCTACGCCTTGCTAACGCTTTTCCGCACACCGGAAGCCATCCGGACCCGGACGTTTCTCATTCTTTTTGTGCTTAGCATACTCTCCAGCGTGTCATTTGCCTGGTACGGAGATTTTCCTTCGTTTCTGGCCGTATTCACTTCGCTGGCCTTACTTTCCTTCCGGTCCGGGGCACATGAATTAAAATCCCTTTTGGTGATCCCTGTCTTCGCTTTAAATTTTATCACCTTTATTTACCGGGTCTTTCAGTTTGGCGAATGGTTACCCAAAACCAATACATCATCAGCTATTAAAAGACTGATAGCAGTTATTCTGATTCCGGCATTTTTCATTCTGGCCTTCTTCGGCATCTACTCATTAGGCAGTAGCCATTTTGCGGGGATTTTTGATAATTGGCAATGGGATTTCGATACCTGGCAGTTTATAGTTCTAAGCTTTTTGGGATTCTTTTTTGCCTTTAACTTCTGGCATTTTAAGATTTACAATTTCTTTGCTGAGTGGAATAATTATCTTAAGAATGATTTTAAGGCAGATCAGCAAGCTCAAAAGCCAACTTCTTCGTTTCTGGGTATTGATTCTGAACGGACCAGTGGTGTTATTTCGATTTCAGCTCTAAACATTCTGCTTCTGATCTTTATTGTAACCTTTAATTATGAGCAGTTTTTTGAGGTGTCCACCTCCGCCAGTCAACTGTCCAGTGAAACACATGAACGAGTGAACGCTGTCATGCTTTCAATTGTAATGGCAGTGGTGGTCATCATGTTTTATTTTAAAGGAAGTTTTAATTTCGACCAAAAAGCCGGGCCATTGAAGGTTCTTGCGCAAATCTGGCTCGCACTTAATGTGGTACTGGTGATTTCAGCTTTGATCAAGAATTCTGAGTATGTCCTTAATCTCGGCCTTACCTACAAAAGACTGGGAGTTTATGCTTTTTTAATTCTGTGCATCATCGGCCTCGCACTTACCTTCTTTAAAATAAAAAGACAGAAAACAAATGCCTTCCTGTTTAACCATATGTCCTGGTATTTCTATGGAACGGTATTGCTCTCGGCATTTGTTAATTGGGGCTATCTGGCTACTTCCTATAATATCACCAATAATAAAGGAACATTTCAATTTCATCAGACTATGAACTTTAATGATGACCTCCTTATTGACAAGTACCCGGCCGAGGTCAGAAAATCAATGATTCCCAATAAAATTAAAGAGGAACAGGGCAGGACCTTTCTTTCAAAAATCCTGTATTATGAAACATTAAATTCTGACAAATGAAAATTAATGTAATAGCACTTTCTCTGTTAATGACCCCCTGCAGTAAGAAGGAAACTGTTGGTGATTAAGAGTAAAATGACATTGGGTGTCATTTCCATTCTGATAAGTTTGATCTGTAGTCACAGTGTTAATAACTGTTAAGGATGTATATAATGGTACAATATCTGAAGTAGGCTTTCACAGAAAATCAATATTATGAAAAATATATTTCTTACCGCAGTTGTTGCTACCGCTGCTTTGGCAAGTTGTTCAACGGTTTCGTCCATTATGCAGAACACCTTTCCCTATACTACAAATATTGTTGTGACGCAGGCCTCACCGGCCAACACTTCACTTACTGCAGTGGGTGCGGGTACAAGCATTAATCAGCTTGTAGGAGCAACCGCCAATGTGAAAGATATCCGCGTGGCAAGTGCAAATATGACGGTTACTTCCGGCGGACAGAGTATGGGAGCATTCGAAAGTGTTAAGGTGTATCTATCTGCAGGAGGTAGCGAAGTTCTGGTAGCTTCCCGTGACAATATCGCTGATAACATTGGTAACACCCTATCACTGGATGTCAATTCCAACCAGGTTTTGGATAATATGATGAAATCCGGTAATGCCGTACAGCAGAGAATTGTTTATGTGTTAAAGAGCAGTCCGGCCACAGATTTGGGAATAAAAACTTCAATGAATTTCAGCAGCCTGCCTGTTACGACTAATTAAGCACCAATTTCTCCTATATATTTCAGTAAGAACCTTCATTTTTTAATGAAGGTTCTTTTGCTTACGTCCTGCTGTCCATCACAATGGTTACGGGTCCGTCGTTCAGCAGTGAAACCTTCATATCTGCGCCAAAAATTCCGCTTTCGACCTTTACTGAGGATTTTGAAAGTTCAGATTTGAAAAATTCAAATAAAGGAACTGCCTTGTCCGGCCTTGCTGCCCTGATAAATGAAGGGCGGTTGCCTTTTCGGTAATCGGCGAGGAGTGTGAACTGGCTGATACAAAGTATTTCCCCGATTACATCGATCACGGATCGATTCATTTTACCGTCCTCATCACCGAAAATTCGTAATTGAAGAACTTTTTGAGCCAGCCATTCAGCATCTTTATTCTCATCAGTGTCTTCAATGCCAATCAAAAGAAGCAGACCGTGAGCAATTTCACCCACAATTTCACCATCCACCATTACACTGGCCTCCGAAACCCTTTGAACTACAATCCTCATTTAAAACTTCTAATTATATATAGTAAGGACATTGCTGCCCGCATTATAATTAGACTGATAAGTCTTGGGCGGCACCTGCGCGATTTGAGTGGGTTCGCCTGTGTACAGGATCCACTCGGCACCGTCTTTTGCACAGGTTATTTTTATATTATCTTTCACCATAAGAGTGGTGTTGGAATCCGGGCAGATGTGGGGTGCGTTTCGGTCGTAAATTTTGAATCCGGTAGTGGTGCGCACCGCTATCAGTCCGCGGGTACCCGGACTCTGTTCATTAACATAAATCCAGCCACCAACATTCTGTAGACTTTGATATGCAGGTAAATTCAGGTTTAAAACGACATTAATCTGGGTGTCCGGAAAGCAACTCACGGTTTCAGCGGTGCGACCGCAGGAGGTCATGTTTAATAGGCTGAATATCAGAATAAATGCAGCGGTAAGTAGGCTTCCGGCTTGTTTCATATTAAATTTAATTTTATATATTTGTACAACGAAATACAAATATAAACATTGTCCGGGCTGTAATGGCCGGATAATTTTTTTTTACTTAATTCAAAAATGAGATCATGGCAACATACGTAACGCAGGAGGGCCTGGATAAGATGAAATCCGAACTGGATAAACTCGAAAGTATTGAAAGACCGAAGATTACCCAACAGATTGCCGAGGCACGCGATAAGGGCGATCTGTCTGAAAATGCCGAGTATGACGCCGCAAAGGAGGCACAGGGAATGCTGGAAATGAAAATTTCTAAACTTAAAGATCTTGTTTCCAATGCCAAAGTGATTAATGAAAATTTACTGGATACTTCTAAAGTCTCCATACTGACCACTGTAAGACTGAAAAATAACGGAACCAAGCAGGAGCAGAAGTTTACTCTGGTCCCCGATAATGAAAGTGATATAAAAAGCGGAAAGATTTCTGTAAACACACCTATTGCCAAAGGGTTGCTGGGCAAAGCTGTAGGCGACCAGGCGGAAATTGAGCTGCCTAACGGCAATAAGCTGTCCTTCGAGGTCCTGGAAATATCCCTGTAATAATAGCTGCTCTTTAAATTATATTAAACCGGTACTTTTGGAATTGAAACGATGAGCACAGTATTCACTAAAATTATTAACGGAGAAATACCTGCATATAAAATTGCGGAGGACGACCGTTTCATGGCATTCCTGGATGTGATGCCTCTGGTAAAAGGACATACACTGGTAATTCCGAAAGAAGAAACGGATCTTATTTTCGATATGGAAACGGAAGACTATAAAGATCTCTGGGCATTCGCGCAAAAGGTGGCTGCCAGGGTTGGTAAAGCCATACCCTGCGTCCGCGTTGGTGTCGCGGTGGTAGGATTGGAAGTCCCACATGCACATATTCACCTTGTTCCACTTACTTCCGTAAGCGATCTCAATTTTGCTAATGAGAGGCTTAAACTAACCGAAAAAGAGTTCAGTGAAATTCAGGAGTCTATTCTTAATGCCTGAATTTAATTTAAAGTCGTAAAATTTTTTACGACTTTTTCATCCGGTGAACAGTACCATTATACC
>CAYXUO010000076.1:6559-10281 GCA_964468335.1 uncultured Chryseobacterium sp.
ATGAATAAAAATCAGTGTTCATTCTGTGGCAGAAAGAGAAATGAAGTGGAGATGCTTGTTGCAGGCCAGGAAGGCTTTATATGTGAAACCTGCATTGAACAGGCGCACGGTATCGTGAAGGAAGGTGCGAAGAAGGATGGCTCTTCACCGGCGCAAAAGCTGGAGGATCTGAAAAAGCCAAAGGTGATCAAAACCTATCTGGACGAGTATGTAATCGGACAGGATCAGGCTAAAAAACAGCTCTCTATTGCTGTATATAATCATTACAAAAGGTTGCTTCATTCCAAAGTGGAGAACAGGGAAGTGGAGATCGAGAAATCCAATATCATCATGATTGGCGAAACCGGCACCGGTAAGACACTTTTAGCAAAAACAATCGCCCGGGAACTTAACGTCCCTTTCTGTATTGTTGATGCTACTATTCTTACGGAGGCAGGTTATGTAGGTGAAGATGTGGAAAGTATTCTGTCCAGACTTCTTATGGTGGCGGATTATGATGTTGACAAAGCCGAGCGCGGAATCGTATTCATTGATGAAATTGACAAGATTGCCAGAAAATCTGACAATCCAAGTATCACGCGCGACGTTTCCGGTGAAGGTGTGCAGCAGGGACTACTGAAGCTTCTGGAAGGAAGTATTGTAAATGTACCGCCGCAGGGTGGCCGCAAGCACCCGGACCAAAAATACATTCAGGTCAACACTCAGAACATATTGTTTATAGCCGGTGGTGCCTTCGACGGTATTAAGGAAATCATTGAAAGGAGACTGAATAAGCAAGCCATCGGTTTCAGTGCAGAAAAATTGAACAATACTGCAGAAGAAAGTTACATCCTGAGCCAGATCAACGCGATTGACTTAAGGAAATTCGGGCTTATTCCGGAGCTATTGGGGCGTTTCCCAATCGTAACACATCTGGATGCGCTTACGAAGGAAACGATGATCCGTATTATGACCGAACCTAAGAACTCTATAGTTAATCAGTTTGTGGAACTCTTCAAAATGGACGGAATCAAACTTGAATTTACAGAAGGCGCGATTGAAAGAATTGTGGAGGAAACCATCGAGAAAGGTCTCGGAGCCCGTGGTCTTAGAGGTACTACCGAAAAGGTGCTGGAGGACCATATGTTTTCAATTGGCGAGCATGAAAAAATCATCCTTAATGCAGAAGATATCAGGATAGGAAGCTAATACCCTAAAAGAGTAAACCGCGACCGGATATTTAACCATTAGCGGTTATTACCATCATTTACATTCAACAAGCCAACCTTCAAAGGTGGAATTATACAGAACTATGAATAAATATGCACTTTTTATAGCTATTCTCACAGGATCCTTTATGCAGGCGCAATTCTCGGTTACCGTTGAGGCACCGGCCACATTCACGGCTAAAGAAGCAATCCTCTATACGCTGAACGGTTCAAAAGACATCATTGTTTCCAGAGAACTTAAAAAAAATACGGGTTGGACTTTCAAAGTGCCTCAGCGCTATGTTGGAATGATGAAAATTTACTTTCCGGAGAACAATGCTTCATTCAGTATGATTTCCGAAAATAAGGATGTCAGCCTTAAACTCGAATCCGATGGCGCTAAAGTTAATGTTCTGTACAAAGATCCTGTAAATATGCTCATGGAAAAAGTACAGGACCAGCAGAAGAAAAAAGATTTGATTTATCCGGCTCTTATACAGATTAAAGACTATTACAGGCCCGGCTCAGATTTTGGTAAGGCTTTGGAAAAAGAAATCCAGGAAATTGGCCGTTCCTATACGGTAGATGCCTCCAGTAATCCGTTTGTGAGTTTTTACAATACCAATTACAATAAATTTTTGGTAGAGAGATCTCCCGAAACCATGCCGGCACAGAAGGAAATTGCCGACTTTATTGCGAATTCCGGCGAGATGCTGGAGTCATCGTCACTGCTACGCCCCTTATTGGTGAATTTCCTGAATTCAGCCGGAAGTGCAAATGTTGATGCCTCTGTTGATGCGTTGCTTAAAAGATTAAACGTAGAAACACCACGCGGACAGACGGTAATGTCTGAACTTATCGACATTTTCGATGTTTATGCAATGAGTGCTTTAAAGGAAAAATACCTTACGCAGGCAAAAAATCTTAAATGTACAATCAACGACAGATTGGCTTCTACAATTAAAGCGAATAACAATGTGGAAATTGGAGCTGTATTCCCCGACTATAAATTTGTACGTGCTTCCCATACAGCATCCAAAAGTCTTCACAGCGTGAAGGCTGACAAAAAAGTAATCGTTTTTTGGTCCAGCACATGCTCACACTGCGAAGCTGAACTTCCGAAACTGTTGGAAAAGTATACAGGCATGAAGGCTCAGAACATTGAAGTAGTTGGATTTTCTCTGGATACAGAACGCAGTGTCTACGACAGCAAAGTTGCGGCGCTGCCGTGGATTAATGATAGTGAACTGCGTGGATGGAACAGCACCTATACTGAAACCTATAACATACATGCTACGCCTACATACTTCATCGTCGATGCTCAAAACCGCATTATTGCGAAGCCCGATCATGTAAGTGATGTTTTACAGTTTTTAAAGCTAAAATAATTTTGTCAGATTTTAAAAACTTTATATATTTGCACCACTTTAACGGCGAGGTAGCTCAGTTGGTTAGAGCGCAGGATTCATAACCCTGAGGTCACGGGTTCAATTCCCGTCTTCGCTACAAACCACCCCATAAACAGGGTGGTTTTTTCATTTTATCCCCGAAAATATCCCCAGTTCCAAAAATCCGCAGTATTCTCACTTGTTAATTGCTACAATTTATATCAGGATATTTTTTGGAAATACTCTAAATTGTATCAACTTCGCAGAATGAAAATGCGAGCCACAATAGTGGAGGAAGTGCAGCCGGATGGAACATCCGTTATAATGCAATTTGAAGGAGATAAGAAAAAGCAGCATTTTGAGGTGCACTTCCGGGACTGGAACCCGTACAGGAATAAAATGCGCAAGTGGGATTTGTGGGAATTAAAGATTACCTGGGAAACGGAAATCTTTGAGGACCCGAAAGGGAAGAAAAGTTACTTCACGCATTTGATCGGAAGCAATGCTGTGAAGATTTCGGGGATATTGGAGTAAGTTATCTTGAATCAACACGATTTATATACTAATAATCTATTGTTTCTGTAACCTATTTAAATTCAATTTAAATTATAAGAGGTCTATTTTCATTTAACATAATAATAGTAGTTTTATTTCTTAAATAAACTACAAAATGAAAAATGAAAACTTTGATTTTATAGACTATTGCAAATCACGTGGATTCTTTAAAAAAGCAAATGGCAATCTTCAGTACAGGAAAAAAGGGCGTGACCTGGAGATGAAATTTTCGTCCGGCAGGTACATTATCTCTATCACGCCTGATTTTTACTTTGCCAAAGAAATACCAGTTACGCAAAATCAGGCCGATGACCAATTTGATATTATTGAAAAGGTTTCAGGAATTAATCTGCAACCAGTGGAAAAAAAAGGGCACCCGTAAAAGGTGCCTTGTCAAAATACACAGAAGTGATGTGCTAAAAAATCCTAGATAAAGATATAAACATTTTCTACTTTCCACCAAACCTCTTGTATGCAGCTGCCATCTTCTTATCGTAAGAATTCTTTGCATAAGCCGGACCGTTGTATCTTTCAGCAAAACCTTTCCAATCTTTGCGCTGCAGCTCATCTACCAAGCCATTCACCTTAACGA
>CAYXUO010000077.1:0-3610 GCA_964468335.1 uncultured Chryseobacterium sp.
CTATTTTTTGAATTTTGAAAACTGAAGGGAATGCGCTGAAGTATCGCCAGCAACCACCTGTACCCTGCGAATTTACGGATTATTTGTTTATTTTGATGACGTTGGGCGCACCCGGCGTTTTGCTGAAAACAGGCACACCGTTATAAATTGCAGTGGAAATTTCAAAGACCTGAGGCGAGAGGGTATAATTGAGCACCAGGGTATCATTGGTAACGGTCTGTACGCTGTCGTTAAGCTGTTTTCTCATGTTGAGTGCGATGCGGGAACGATAGATTTCTTTATTACCGGGCAGGGTTTCCATCAGAATCCGGTTGGCTCCGGCTGTGTACTGGATAAATGACAAATTTGCCTCATCTTTTCTGATATTAACCTGTACGGGAGCATTATCGGTAAGTCCATCCACATCATTCATAGCAACCGAAATATAGGATCCCGGAAGAGTGTTATCCAGCATGTCCTGGCCCAATGAATCGATGTAAATATTCAGCACCTGATCAATCCGCTGGATATCATCAGGATTTTCACTGCGGCAGCTCGCTGCAGATATAAAAACCATTGAAAGTAGAAATAACACGTTTTTCATAACAACAAATATAATGGTTTTCATGACAGTCTATTGTTTCGGCGATACCATAAATAGGACATCAGCAGCAAGGTCCCACTGAAGATATTGGATAAAAGCATAATATATGCTAGACCTTCCATACCGTAAGCAGGAAGCCAAATAAACGCTGCACCAATAATCGCAGCCAGTGTCACCGCTCCTACGGTTACACTCACCCGAATAAGTCCAACAGCCGAAAGCAGGCTGCCAAGAGGAGTTCGCAGTAATATTGCTGCGGCCATTTGTAGAAATGCAATTTTAAGAATTACATCACTACTGTAATCATAGCCAAAAAGCCTCAGCAAATCTTTTGAAAAAACAAAACCAAGAGTTACAAATACTACAGTCAGAGGAAGATAGATTTTTAAGTAATTAAAAAAGAAACGTGACAGATACTGAGGATTCCGGTGATTCTCGCATAGTTTAGGGAACATGGTCTGCGTATAGATTTGGGCAACAAATACAAGGTTAAGCGGAATAAGCACGCTGATCCGGTAAAATGAAGCACCGCTTTCCTTAAAAAAATAGCCTGCAAAAAAAATATCAATGTTTGTGATTCCCACAAAAAGCATCAGCGCCATAACAGAAGGTATAGCGTAGTTCCAGAATTCCTTTTTTGTAACTGTTAAGGAATCGCTTTTCCCTACCTCAAACTTGTGGAAAAGGAAAATAATAAACGGACTGAGTGAGTTTGCAAGCACATAACCCCAAACTCCCCAAATCCAGGCACCTAAAAGGCTTAATGCAAAAATAAAAACATTTGAGAACAGTTCCAGTCGGGCATACGACCTGTTGTCCAGATTTGCACGGGTTTCCGCTTTGGCCTGCTCTATAAAAAACAGGCCGGTGAGGCGGATCATCATTACCGCGGACATGCACATTACCTCAATGTTGCCGAAATGGGTAAAGACCGCAAACAGAAGCATCACCACATTAACGGCCATCTGCAAAAGAAGCCCCTGATAATTGGAATATTTTGTAAGCAACGACCTGGTGGCATCATCTTTTATGGCCGCACCAAAACGTAACAGGGCATGACTGCTGCCAAAACCCAGAAGTGGAATAAAAAAATTGGAAATATTAAGAACGATGGTTAAGAGACCAAACTCCTCTTTAGTTAATAGATGCACTAGAAACAGCACACTGAGAAAACCAATGATCCTGGAAATCAAAAGCGAAAACGCCACCTGGGTTCCCGAGTTCTCACGAAAATTCTGCAACCATGCTCTCATCTCAGGATTTCATGATATACTTCAGAGTACTTCTGACCAATAGCTTCGGCCGAAAAATTCAGTTGGGCATAAGCAGCACGTTCCTCACCAGAAACCTCACCCGAACGCATAACTTTAAGCATCGCAGCGGCCAGCAGGTCTTCATCAACACATTCCAGGAGGATTCCAAAACCATCTGGAAAGAACTCAGAGATACCGCCTACGTTTGTGGAGATCACCTGAATTCCGCTCGCAAAGGACTCCGCAATCACGCACGGCTGGTTTTCATCGTCGCTGAAGAGTATAAAACAATCTGAATTACGCATACGGTCTGCAACCCCGGTTTCGGTTTGGGTCCCGAAAATCTCAATATTCTGGGTGAAAGGAGATTCGCCAGCCAGTTGCCTCAGCTTAGATATATCCCCATCACCACCAATTTGCAACCGGAAATCATGACCCCGGCTCATCAGTTCCAAAGCCACCTTCAAAATTCTTTCAGGGTTCTTTCTGGGGATCAGGTTGGAAACATGGATAAAAGTAAAAGGTCTGTGCGAAACCATTTTGGGTTTAAACACGTTAGTGTTTACCACATTGGGCACCACATGCATGGCGGTGGTTATTCCCAGGTTTTGAAGACCACAAGCAAGGTCCAGAGACACAGGCAGCAGTTTTGAAGCCCGGTTTCCAATAAAAGCAGCCGTTTTGCGGATACTCCAGGCGGTGCGGCGTGTATTTACTTGGCGAAGTGCTGTCCAGTGTTCGGTCACCACAAAGGGAATTGAAAATCTGTATTTGAGGTAAACCGCATAAAGCATACTGTTGTGAAGCACGTTCGCATGTACCAGATCGGGCTTTTGAACATTGGCGAAACCCTTATGGTAAGCAATCATCCGGCGGAGAAAGTTCAGCAGGGCGAAAGGGGTATTGCGGTAATAAACGATTAGGGTAGGGATGCCATTC
This sequence comes from uncultured Chryseobacterium sp., assembly GCA_964468335.1. Classification (GTDB taxonomy): domain Bacteria; phylum Bacteroidota; class Bacteroidia; order Flavobacteriales; family Weeksellaceae; genus Marnyiella. The sequence continues at coordinate 2,776 of CAYXUO010000077.1, forward strand.
AGGGTTTCTTCTTCCAGAACGTAGATTTGCTCCTGATGATCATACGGTGCGGCATGCAGAATCTGAACATTATGAAAACCCGCAACAGCCTCCGCATGTCTGCGGACAAAATTGCCGGCGGTGAGGTCTCCTTTATTGGGAAACCATGAGGAGATGAAGAGAATTTTTTTTTTCAAACCTTTTGTAAGTATTACCTTTGCTCTGCTTCCAACAGGAGGAGTCTCAATTATGAAGTCTAAATTAAGTAAAATTCCAGCTTTAATCTCAGTTTTGTTGAAGGAACCCTACCTGATCAACCTTATTCTGAAAAGCAATGAAGTAGCTAAGAGAAATTTTGCGCAAAAATACCCCAATATTGTGGCTTTACCCCAAATTGAGCAGAAAGATTTGGCCGATGCTCCGCTCACGGCTGAGATAGACAGTTTCATCATGGACGGCGGATCTCTGATTACGGATCTGCAGCTTTTGATGACTTTGGCAGACCGTACGGAGTGCAGCAGCTATCTGGAGATCGGAACCTGGCGTGGCGAAAGTGTGTACAATGTGGCAAAAGTGACTGAAGACTGTACTACCATAAATCTACCGAAGGAAGATATGGAAAGAATGGGTTTGCATCCCCAGTATATTCACCAGCACGGGATGCTGTCCGGGACTAACAAAGAAATCATTCATCTGGAAGCGAATACTGCTACATTTAATTTTGCTTCGTTAAATAAAAAATTTGATCTTATATTTATAGACGGCGACCATTCTTATGAGATGGTTTTGAGCGATACCAAAAAGGTCTTTAAAGATCTGCTGCATGAAAACTCAGTAGTTGTGTGGCATGACTACG
>CAYXUO010000077.1:3620-10278 GCA_964468335.1 uncultured Chryseobacterium sp.
CGCAAAAAGTGCGATACGAGGTATTCCAGGCAATTCTGGACGGCGTAGGACAGGAAAATCACCAATACCTTTACCACGTAAAAAATACAATGTGCGCAGTTTTCTGGCGTAACGAGATCAGGAGTTCTGAATTTGATGAATTTGAAATCCCCGATAAGATTTATAGAATCAGTGTAGAAAACGAAAAATTAGACAGCAGATTTTGACAATAAAATATCTGTATTTTAAAAAACCGTCTCACCACAGTATATTTGTATTACATCAGGATAATTTTCCTGGTACTGCCTTCCTACTTAGGTTCTTTGGACAGAATTTCCAGCAATTTATAGGTAGTATCACTAGGTAAATCCATAGGCGGATCTGCTAACTTTGTCTTTTCCAGTTTTAACCGGTATTCAAAATTCTCCACGTAATCGAAGCCGCTGATTCCCGGAATTACAATCCATTCCTGACTGTTTGATTCCTTAATCTTTAAGCCTTTAATAGGCTCAAAATCCGGTGGGATGGCTAAGTCTGCGTATTTGTGTTGCACCGTTACCTCCACCTCTGTGATAACGTCACGCGCCTCCCGATCGCAACCTGTAATTACAAGCGTCAGCGTAAGGAACAGAAAAAGCAGAAATATTTTTTTCATAGGGAGGAATGCAGTTTATCTGGCCGTAAATACATCTGGCCCGACGTGCAAGATGATTGGTCAGTTTACGTAAGTACCCGCCCAGCTTTTATTCAGTGGCAGCAGGAAGTCGCTTAAGAAAGCGATATAAGTGTTCTTGGAAAAGTCAAAGACTTCAATGTCATGTGAAATGGCACCCTCTTTCAGACCTTTTCGGAAATCCTGCAGTTTCATTGTTTTGATTTCGCCGTTCTCTACAAAACTGGCTTTCATCCGGTCAAAAAGTCCCAGGTTGAATTCCTGATCCAGTTCCCGCATTACCCCACCCAGCGAGTCAATTGAGCAACCGGAAGCAGCTTCCTTTTCCTCATCAACACAAACAACGATAAACTGATTCTTTTCAATCTTAAAAGACGAGGACAGCGGTTTTCCATGAGCAGCCCAGGTCGCCAGGAAATCATAGAGCTTCTCCGTAATTATTTTACTTTCCTTAGGTGTGAATGGTCGTGACGCCGGATAGATAATCACCCGGTAGTCGTTGGTTTCTGTTATATTGGATTCTTCGATTTTCATAGATTTAGATATTAGATGTTAGATTTTAGATTTCAGACATTTCTACATCTGAAATCTAATGTCTGAAATCTCATGTCTACCTAGAGATCTTCCGCTTCGGCCAGGAGCTCAACAATATCCTTAACCTCCACTTCCGTGTTCTTGTTGAAGTGCTTAATTCCGTCGGTCATCATCGTGTTGCAGAACGGGCAGCCTGTAGCTATGATATTAGGTTTTTCCGCCAGCGCTTCTTCAGTTCTCTCTACATTGATGTCCTTACTCCCTTTTTCAGGTTCCTTAAACATCTGGGCACCGCCGGCGCCGCAGCATAAACCGTTAGTCCGGCAGCGTTTCATTTCCACCAGCTCAGCATCCAGTTTTTCCAGGAGCATACGGGGAGCTTCATATTCACCATTACCCCTTCCGAGATAGCATGGATCGTGAAACGTGATTTTTTTCCCTTTGAAACTTCCGCCTTCAATCTTCAGCCTTCCCTCTTCCATCAGTTGCTTCAGGAATTGCGTATGGTGAATCACCTCATAATTTCCACCCAGGTTAGGGTATTCATTTTTTATGGTATTGAAGCAGTGCGGACAGGCAGTCACGATTTTCTTTACATCGTACGCATTCAGGATTTCAATATTCGTAAGCGCCATCATCTGGAAAACAAACTCATTTCCGGCCCGTTTGGCAGGATCACCGGTGCAGCTTTCCTCAGGTCCGAGTACGGCAAATTCAACATTGATTTTATTCAGAATCTTGCAGAACGCACGTGTAATCTTCTTGGCACGGTCGTCAAAACTTCCTGCACAGCCTACCCAGAAAAGAACTTCCGGAGATTTTCCTTCGGCAGCATACTCTGCCATTGTTTTTATAGTGAAATCCATTGTTTAATTTGCTAATTAGTTGATGTGATGATGTGACGCTTACTGTAAAACAAATTCGCATCATCCTATTTTCAAATCATCACCTTACTCCTGTGCCCAGTTTAACCTGTCGGCCTGATTGTATTGCCACGGCGCGGCATTATTCTCCACATTGGTCATCATCAGGTTCAGTTCCTGCGGTGCCGCCGACTGTTCCATTACGAGGTAGCGGCGCATCTCCATAATAATAGACAATGGGTCTATGAGTACAGGACAGGCCTCCACACAGGCGTTACAAGTGGTACACGCCCAGATTTCCTCACGTTCAATATGATCGTCCAACAGTTTCCTGCCGTCATCCTCCCATTTACCGTTCTTATTAATAACTTTCGCTACTTCCTCCACACGGTCCCGTGTATCCATCATGATTTTACGTGGCGATAATTTTTTGCCGGTAATATTTGCCGGACAGACAGCGGTACACCTACCGCATTCCGTACAGGAATAAGCGTTAAGCAACTGCACCTGATTAAGGTCAAAGATGTCGTTGGCTCCAAATTTATCCGGCACCGCATTCGGATCTGCATCCGGTTGGGCTGCATAGGGATCGGCATTGGGGTCCATCATCAGTTTAATTTCAGCGGTAACCGAAGCCAGGTTGTTGAATTTTCCTTTGGGCTCCAGATTAGCATACCACGTATTCGGGAATGCCAGAATGATGTGCAGGTGCTTGGAATAATAAAGGTAATTCATGAAGAATAAGATCCCCAGGAAGTGAAACCACCAGGCACCACGCTCCAGGAACGTTAAAGTACCGTCTCCCAATCCGCTGAACAAAGGTGCAAGAATATTTGATGAAACGGGGAAACTGCCGTGAGCAGCCAGCAAACCTCTCTGCTGCAGTACCCAGTCTGTAGCGTTCATCGTGAAGAAGGCAGTCATCAGGGCAAATTCTATAATAAGGATCCAGTTGGCATCCTGTTTGGGCCAGCCGAAGAGTTCCTTCATCGTCAGACGCTTTACACCATAGAAATTCCGGCGGACGAAGAAAATGACCACCGCAATTATAACCAACAAGGCCAAAACCTCCAGTGTGGCGGTAAAAAATGCATAAGCAGAATCTCCGATGACAGAAGCCAGAAAACGATGGGTTCCAAAGATACCGTCCACCATAATTTCCAGCAACTCAATGTTGATGATTACAAAACCTACATACACAAACAGGTGAAGGATGGCAGCAATCGGGCGTTTACCCATTTTGCTCTGGCCCATGGCCACTTTCGCCATGATTTTCCAGCGTTCTGCCGTGCGGTCCGTCCTGTTAACTGGACGGCCCAGTTTAATGTTTCTGTAAATTTCTTTCAGACTTCTGAAAAACAGTCCGAAGCCCGCAACAAGGGCAATCAGGAAAATAATATTGTCAATATATTGCATATTGAAAAGGAGTTTTTAGTCTTTGGTATTCTTGCCGAATACGGAGAAGTTCAGGTATCGTTTCGGATTGGCTTTCAGGTCCTCAATTAACGCGTTCAGATTATTTGAAGCGGAGTTCAGATTATTGTACAGCTCCTCGTCCTTCATTACCTTACCTAAGGATCCCTCGCCTCTGTCGATTCCGGAGATTACATTATTCAGCTTGCTCACAGTAGCATCCAGATTGGCTACGGTGGCATTAAGTTTCTGTGTATCGATGCTTTCGGCCAGCCTGCCGTATTTGTCCACCGCAGTATTGGCGGACATCATTGTTACGTTCGCATTATCGAGCACACGCTGAAGTTTAGGATCATTATTCGCCATAAGAGAATTTGCCTGCCTGCTTGAATTTTCAAACGATGCCACTGTCCGGTTCAGACTGATGAGCAAAGCACGGATTTCCGCACGGTTTCTGTCATCCAGCACCTGGTTTGCGCTGTATGCCAAAGAATCCACTTTCTTCAAAACACTTTCCAGCTGATCTTTAACCGGACCTACCTGCTCACCGAGGTTGTTGATGAGGGAAGGTTTGTAATTGCCGACAAGCGTGTCACCATCTTTAGCCTTTGCACCTTTGTAAGCCAGATTGATTCTCATTTCTTTGGCCGCCATGATGCCGGGTTCAAAAACCTCTACAACAGATTCCTTTGAAAATTCAAAATCATTGTCCACCGCGAACGAGATCACGAAATAGACCCTGCCGTTCTTGTCAGTAACAGGAATAATGTTGTTTACCTGTCCAACTTTGAGTCCGTTGATGGAAACTTTGCTGGCGGGTTCAATACCTTCAACGCTGTTGTATTTGGCATAGAAAATATTATCAGTGGTAAAGAGGCTTTTCCCCTTCATAAATTGAAAAATCAGCACAAAGCCGACAATGGAAAGCACAGCAATAAGCCCTGCTTTTATCTCTTTTGAAAATTTCATCTAAATTGGTATAACTTAAGTCTAGCAAAGATAGGATTTTTTCTCTATCTCTAATTTGAAAATAGCGGCCCAAAAAAAGCGGCCTGTGACAGCCGCTTCAATAGTATTTTATTATTGGGTTACCCCTTTGTCCCAGACTTCGATTCTGAAATCTTTGATATCGGCATTATCCTGCAGACTCTTAATGAAGGACTGACCAAAGAAACTGGCATTCTGCTGAGTCATCGAATCAGTCATCTGCTTAATGTCTCCAGGTTGTTTGTTCAGGGTTTCAGACTTTTTCAGGACTACATAAACGCCGGTCATACCTTCAACCGGATTGCTTACTTTCCCTTTTGCCACTCCAAAAGCAGCACCCGCAACACGTGGTTCCATAGATCCGCCTACGCTTGGGTTCAGAAGATTCACCTGGGCATTCATTTTACCTGCACCAAACAGTTTCGCAACCTGATCCAGATTTCCGGCTTTCGCGGCATTAATCTTTTCGATAATCTTCTTTGCCGCCAGCTGATTTTTCACAATCGGCTCCACCTGCTCCCTTACGGATTCCGGATCAGCCAGACCTTTTTCCTGCTTACCGTTCAGTATCACAACAACACGGTCACCGGTACCATCAACAACAAAGAATTCAGTTTCTCCTTTTTCTCTCTTCTTATCAAAAGCCCACGCAATGATTTCAGCATCTTTAGGTGTTCCCAGTCCGGAAATCTGACCTTCAAATCTTTTCACCATTTTAGGGTTACTGAACATAAAATTGCCCTTTTTTGCAATATTGGCAAAATCATTAAATGATTTACCCTGAACCTGCTGAATGAATCGTCTGGCATTTTTATCTACTGTGTTTTCTGTTTGCTCAGACGGCGTTACAGCTTTCACGATATTGGCAAGTTTATAGCTCATTGTACCTGATTTCTTGTCTTCAATATTGATGATGTGATACCCAAAGCTTGACTCCTGAACACCTGTAGCACCTTTTGGATTGCTCATCAGGAAGTTCAGATAGGCAGGATCGAATGGTGAAGCAGGTGTTACCCAGCCCACACTTCCGTTTCTTTCAACAGCTCCCGGCTCGTCAGAAATCTTCAGACCTTCGGCAAAAGCGGCGGCATTTCCTTTGATAACAGCGTATAGGCTGTCTGCAGTTTTCCTGGCCTCTTCTTTTGTACGCGTTGCAGTTGATCTTTGCGCTCCCTGATAAGAAATCAGGATGTGTTTTGAAAGCACTGAATCCGATGGCTTGCGGTCCAGCATTTTGGAAAGCACATATACATTCTGCTCCTTATACGGTCCCGTAATCTGTCCGGGCGCCGCACCTTTTACCCATTCTCTGATGGATGGAGGCAATTCATTCTCGCCCAGGTATCTGTTATCAAAAGGCATATCCGAATTCAGCATTACGAACATTGAATCACTGGCGGTATTCTGGAAATTCTCAATAACGCCACCGTTCGTGGTTCCACCGGTCAGCAGTCCTGTAATTTCCTTCAGTTTAGCCGCGTCATCCTGTGCGCTGGCCTGCGCCGGAAAATAAACTACACCAAGATTTACACTGGCGTCGGTTTTATAGGTGTTTGGATATTTTTTAATATAAGCAGCAATATCTTCGGAAGTCACTTTAATTGGATTTTTCTGAAGGAACGTTGCATAATCTACCTTTACATAATCAATATCGGCAAGATTGTCACGCTGTCTCATAATTTCCATAACTTCCTTCTTACCAACTGTAACACCGGAATTGATATTGGTGAAAAGTTCACGGGCCATCATTCTGTATTCAATGGACTTTCTCATTTTTGTCCATTGGTTAAATGACTGCACATCGCCACCGGATTGTAGGGATTCAACCTGTTTCTTAATTTCCTGAAGACGGAAGTTCCCTTTCTCATCAAAATTTTCAGGATTTTGCGCAAACATAGGATCGAACTGAAGCTGACTCCAGAAATAATCATCTGTCATTTCCAGACCCATCTTTTCAAACTGCTGCTGCACAAGCTTGCTTTGCACCATCATCTGCCATGCCTGCTCTTCCAGACCGGTAGATGGCTGGCCCTGCTGCTGTGCCTGCTGCTGGAGGATAAAGAGCTGATCAGAATACTCCTCTCTTGTAATCTCATCCCCGTTCACCTTTCCCAAAATGTTTGGATCCTTCCCGAAAAGCTTGTCAAACGTGTCCGGGTTAACCAGAAACGCAAGAAGCGCCAGGGCGATGATTCCCATTAATAAAATC
>CAYXUO010000078.1:0-10192 GCA_964468335.1 uncultured Chryseobacterium sp.
GAGAAAGAGAACGATGGTTGCAGAAGATAAAAATATATGATATTTTTGGAGATATTTTCCTAAATGCTTACGGCTCATACAATAAAGATATTACAGTCCCTCGACATAAAAAAGTACCGGCAAAAGCACGGATTATTTGCGGTTGAAGGTAACAAAAATATACGTGAACTGCAGAGTTCAAGGTATAAAATTAGGGAAATATTTTCCATAAATCCCAGCGGCCTCGATTACCCGTTTAATCAGGTAATGCCCATAACTGAGACCGAACTTAAGAAGATCAGTTTCCTGCAGCATCCCCGGGATTCGGTCGCAGTTGTGGAGATGCCGGAACCCTGTTCCATACCTGACTGTAGTCTCCAGCTGGTACTGGACGGTATTCAGGATCCGGGGAATTTCGGGACTATAATCCGCCTGGCCGACTGGTTCGGAATCGAACAGGTGATATGTTCCGAAGATACTGTAGATCTGTATAACCCCAAAGCCATTATGGCTACCATGGGATCTTTTACAAGAGTCAATGTGGTGTATACCGACCTGACTGCTTTCCTTAAACAATCTCCGAATGTGAATCTGGGGACGGATATGAATGGCGAAAGCATCTTTTCCTTTTCCTTTCCGGAAAGAATGAACATCGTCCTCGGCAATGAAGGCAGTGGCATACGTCCGGAAACCGAAAATTTAATCCAACACCATATCTCTATTCCGCGCTTTGGAAAATCGCAGGCAACTGAAAGTCTCAACGTTTCCATGGCGGCCGGTATTGTCCTGGGACAGATTTTTTCAACTAAATGAATTGGATACTTTCCCCACCAATCTACAAGAGCCTGTTAATCCATTTTAATTTATCATCCGTGTAGGGCGGATATTTCAGGTTAGGCTCACCCCAGGTGGCGCGGTCCATCACCGCCTTCTGATGCGAGAAGGTTTCGAAACCATATTTTCCATGGTAGTTGCCCATCCCGGAATTTCCAACACCGCCAAAGGGCAGGTTGTCATTGCTCAGATGCATGATTACATCATTGATACAGCCACCCCCGAATGAAAGCAGGGATGTGAACAGTTCCTTTTCATCCTTTTCACTTGTGAACAGGTAGGCTGCCAGCGGCTTCTCCTGCTCCAATACCAAATTGATAGCTTCACGGTAATACTGATAGGTCAGGACCGGCAAGATGGGGCCGAATATCTCTTCCTGCATAACCTTATCATTCCAGTTCACGTTGGTCAGGATGGTAGGCTCTATATACAGATTTGCAGCATCAGTTTTACCGCCGTGATAAATCCTTTCGGCATCTATCATTGCCGTAAGCCTTTCAAAATTCCGCAGATTAATGATTCGCGTGTAGTGCTCGGCATCCGGACCGTACTGAAATTCGGTAATGTAGTTTCTAAGATATTCCAGGAACTTATCCTTTACCTTTTCATCAACAAGAATAAAATCTGGAGCTACACAGGTTTGTCCTGCATTCAGGAACTTGCCCCATACGATGCGCTTAGCTGCAACGTCAAATTCTGCGCTGGCAGTCACGATTGCCGGCGATTTTCCACCCAGTTCCAGGGTGACCGGAGTCAAGTGCCTGGCGGCAGCTTCGTACACGATTTTTCCTACGCGCGTGCTGCCTGTAAAGAATATCTTATCAAATTTATGTTTCAGTATTTCAGTGGTTTCCTCCACTCCGCCCTCAGCAATATAAAGATACTCCTCCGGAAATTCTTCGTTAATCAGCTTGGCCATAACGGACATTGTATTAGCTGCAATTTCGCTCGGCTTCACAATGCATGTATTACCGGCGGCAATGGCGGCAATCATAGGAGAGAGTGAGAGCTGATACGGATAATTCCAGGCGCCGATTACAAGAACATTTCCCAAAGGTTCACTGTATATCTTACTTGTGGCGATTTGGTTAACCAGGTTGGTGCCTGCATTCCGGGGAGCCGCAAACCTGCTTAAATTTTTCAGGTAATAGTCTATATCATTAAGAACGAAAGAAATTTCCGTAGTATAAGTATCGAATCTGGATTTGCCAAAATCCTTGTCTATCGCTTCATAAAGCAGTTCTTCATTTCTTTGAAGCAGTTTTTTAAGTTGCTCCAGTTTATGCTTACGGAATCCAATATCCTTTGTTTTGTGGGTGCGGAAGAATTCCTTTTGTATGTGTACAATATGCTGAAAGTCCATTTTTACTTTTTTAAATAAGACAAATTACATTATTTTTTTGAAAATGGTAGACCAAAAATAGTAAGTACCCCTGTAATTTCTGTTTATATTTGTTTTTTACGCTAAAAGATGAATTTTAAAGACAGCAAGGTATTAATTACCGGCGGGGCTTCCGGTATCGGTAAGATCATGGGTAGGAAAGCCCTGGAACGCGGGGCGGCCGAGCTCATTATATGGGACATCAATGAAGAAGCACTGGCACAAACGTACGCGGATCTTAGCGGCATTGGCGGTAAAGTACTGGTTGTGAAAGTAGATCTTTCGGATTTGGATCAGATAATTAATGCTGCCAAAAAAACCAGGGCCGACAGTGGCGTGCCTGATGTAATTATAAACAACGCAGGCATAGTAGTTGGAAAAATGTTCCATGAGCATAATCACAGTGAGATCTCCAAAAGTATGGGTATAAATGCGGATGCAATGATGCACATTACCCTGGAGTTTCTGCCCGAAATGATGAAGCGAAACTCCGGAGCACTGTGTACAATTGCATCATCTGCAGGGCTGACCTCCAATCCCGGGATGTCGGTGTATGCAGCCTCAAAATGGGCAGCGGCAGGGTGGAGCGATACCTTGAGACTGGAAATGGAGGAGTTGGGAGCAGATATATCTGTTACGACTGTTCTGCCTTTCTACATCAGTACCGGCATGTTTGAAGGCGTAAAATCACGCGTAATACCCATTCTAAAGCCTGAAAGCGTTTCCGAAAGGATTTTATGCGCCATTGAAAACAGAAAGAAGATGTTTGCCATACCACTGCCTTACTGGTTTATCAGGCTTTCGCAGGGACTGCTGCCCCTTTCAGCCTTTGACTGGGTCATGAGGAATGTGTTTGGAATCTATGATACAATGAAGGAGTTTAAGGGCAGGCAGTAAATTTATAATTACCTGAAAGTGGAATCAAAATACACACTCCTCATCTTATTCGTTTTGCTGCTGATCTTTTTTATATGGTCCTTAATTGCGAAAAGGAAATATTTGACCTCAAGAAATGCTGCTCCTACAGATCAAGGTGAGATTCTGGAATTGTGGATGGGCATCATATTTTGCAGCTTTGTGATATTGTTCGCACTGATCCGGGAATAAAAAAAAACCGGCTCATATGAACCGGTTTAATACTGTTGTTAAATTTGTATTTATGCTTCTTCAGAAGTTTCTTCTGCCGCAGCTTCAACTTTCTTAGGCGCTGCTTTTGGAGCGGCCGGAGCTGGAGGAGCGTCAGAAACAACGTCGAACTCGTAAGTATACTCTACCTCGCGGTGCAGTCTTACCTGAGCTGAATATTTACCTGTGCTCTTAATGTTGTTACCAGGGATCTTGATGTACTTTCTGTCGATTTCAACACCTGCTTTAGCCAATTCCTCAGACAGATTTGCATTGTTTATAGAACCGAAAAGTTTATCACCGGAACCAACTTTAGTAGCAATAGTAAGCTGAGTTTTCTTAAGCTGCTCAATTTTAGCAGTAGCATCAGCAACCAATTTAGCTTCAACTTCTTTTCTGGACTCAAGAGTCTCAGCAAGAGCTGCTTTGTTTTTTGGTGTAGCCAGAAGCGCATATCCTTTTGGTAAAAGGAAGTTTCTTGCATATCCCGGTTTTACACTTACGGTATCAAACTCAAGTCCTAAGTTCTCAACGTCCTGTTTTAGAATAATATCCATTGTTGTTGTCCTTTTTAGATTGGAGATTCAGTGACTGGAGACCAGGGCCTTCAATGTAAATTCCAAATAGTTAGATTAAATTAATTAAATCAGCAACAAGATTGTAAAAATTTGATTGTCAAAAGTCTATAATCTCTTGTCTGTGTTCTGATGTCTTACTTAAGCATATCTGCTACGTAAGGCATAAGAGCCAGGTGTCTTGCTCTTTTGATTGCAGAAGAAACTTTTCTCTGGTACTTCAGTGAAGTTCCTGTGTATCTTCTTGGAAGGATTTTCCCCTGCTCGTTCACGAACTGAAGAAGGAAGTCTGCATCTTTGTAATCAACATGCTTAATTCCGTATTTTTTAAATCTACAGTATTTTTTCTGAGATTTTGTATTGATATCAAGCGGGGTAAGGAATTTTACTTCTGATTCTCCTCCGGCTGAGGCTTGTTTAGCCATATCGTCTATTGCCATTTCCTGTAATTTTTGAGGGTTAAAATTAAACTTTCGCAGTTTTTACTTTAGTTCTTCTGGTAACTGCATATTCCATTGCGTGCTTATCCAGTTTGGTGGTAAGGAAACGGATAATTCTCTCGTCACGCTTAAACGCCAGTTCCAGATCTGCTACTACATCTCCTTCACCTTTAAATTCAATTAAAGTGTAAAATCCATTCTTTTTCAGCTGGATAGGATACGCTAATTTCTTAAGTCCCCAATTTTCTTTGGCAACAATTTCGCAATTGTGTGAAGTCAAAAGATCTTCAAATTTTTTCACTGCTTCCTCCACCTGTGCGTCAGATAGAACGGGAGTTAAAATGAAAACAGTCTCGTAGTTGTTCATAATGTTAAAAATATTATTAATTATTTCGAGGTGCAAAATTAGTTTAATTTATTGAATACACCAAGATTCATAAGGATTTTCTCTTTTTACGCGCTGGATATTGAGTGTTATTCTCTGTATCTGCGTCCAGTTCCTGCAGGTAAATCAGTTTCAGGCTGTCGTAAAGGGATTTCCGGCTTACCAAAAGCGAAATAAGTGAAGAGGCCATGCCTGCAAGCATTAGGTAGAAAATCAGCGAATGTCTGTCTGTCATTTCCAGAACAAGAATAGCCGATGTAAAAGGCGCCCGTGTTATTCCTGTAAGGAAGGCCACCATACCTGCCAGAATTACGACATTGGTTTCATTGCTCTGCAAATCCATTATGCCGGAGAAGAATGCTCCGAAACTTGCTCCTGCGCTCAAGGCGGGAGCAAATATTCCGCCGGCGCCGCCTGAAGTAAAGGACAAAGCCGGCCCGATCATCCTTAGGATGGGTACATACCAATCTTCGGATTTATTGTCTGAAAAAAGCACCCGGTCCATAATTCCTTTTCCGGAACCTAACACTTCCCAATTTACGAAGTAGGCGAGGGCAGCTATGATCCAGGCACTGATAATAAGGAATATAATGTTCTGAACCGGTGTCTTAAGTTTTCTTTTCCATTTATTGATCCGTAACATCACCAGGGAGAGATTGCTGCTCAGTAAGCCGCAGATAAGTGAGACCGCGATCACCGGAAAGATAATGGAGACAGTGACTCCGGCTGTTTTGGGATATCCGAGGTACAGATACGAACCGGCCAGCCACTGTGCAGTTAGTCCGGCAATGATTACGGCTGTGAAGAGGGCTGTCTTAAAATACTTCAGATGAATTTTGGCAAGTTCCTCCACTGCGAAAACAATTCCACCCATTGGCGTGTTGAAAGCTGCTGCCAGTCCCGCAGCGGCACCTGTCATAATCATATTCCGGATGGATATCCGCGGCCACCATTTGGGCAGCAGTTGGTTCACAAACCGGAAAACAGATCCCGCAATCTGAATGGTGGGACCCTCACGCCCTACCGCGCCGCCACCGAGCACGAGTATGGTGCTGGAGAGCACCTTTATCAATACAATCTTAAAGCTTAAGAGAAAGCCAAGTTTGTGGCGCTGACCGGGTGTAGCCAGTTCTACCGCTGCCATAACCTGCGGAATACCGCTGCCTTTGGCGTAAGGCGCGTATTTAGTAACAAGCCACCACGACAGTACAAAGGCTATGGGTGCTGCCACAAAAATGGATAAGGCATTCCACTTCAGCATAAGCTGCAGAAGCTCTTCGGCCCATTCAAAAATCTTGGCATACATCACCGCGGCTACCCCTGTAAGGAAAGAGGCAACCCAGAACGGAACCGCCTGAAGCATGCTTCGCTTCAGCCTCTGATTTTCAATATTATCAAAGATATGTTTTAGTCTGAACCGGCTGTACCGTATGAATTTTCTGATCATTGATGAACAGGATATTTAGGAAAGGTTGGAAATATGAAGATATACCGTAAAAATAGTGATTTAACGCCAAAAGGAAATTTTGCGCAAACTTCCCGGTAAGCTAACTGTCAGAAAACCATCTTAACAAAAAACCTCCGGCATAACCGGAGGCTCAGTATTTATCGAAATCTAAATTTAGATTTCAGTATTCAGGTCCCAGTTCTGCAGGTAATCGTGAACATGTTTCAGGAACATTCCACCCAGCGAGCCGTCTACAACGCGGTGGTCGTAGGAGTGCGACATAAACATAAGGCTTCTGATCGCTATTACATCACCATCTTTGGTTTCCAGAACTGCCGGTTTTTTCACAATGGCACCAACGGCAAGTATAGCCACCTGTGGCTGTGGAATAATTGGTGTACCCATTAGGTTACCGAATCCACCAACGTTTGAAATGGTGTAGGTGGCACCCTGAGTATCTTCGGGTCTTAGTTTTTTATTTCTCGCGCGGTAAGCCAGGTCATTAATGGCTTTGGCAAGTCCGGAAAGGGAGAGTTGGTCAGCATTCTTGATTACCGGAACAATCAGGTTGCCGTCCGGAAGGGCAGTAGCCATTCCGATGTTGATGTTTTTCTTTTTGATGATCTTATCGCCATCTACAGAAACATTGATCATTGGGAAATCCTGGATCGCCTTTACAATTGCCCTTACGAAAATGGGCATGTAGGTCAGTTTTTCGCCTTCTCTTTTCTCGAAGATATCCTTATGCTTGGTTCTCCATTTAACTACGTTGGTCACATCCGTCTCAATGAATGAGGTTACGTGCGGTGAGATTCTCTTGGAATTAACCATAGCATCTGCGATGATTTTCCGTACCCGGTCCATCTGGATTACCTCGTCGCCTGCACCAACGGTCACCGGAACGGCGATTGGAGCGGCAGTTTTTGCAGGTGCTGCAGTTGTTACAGGCTGTATAGCCTCGGTTTTCTCTGGCTGTGCGCTTCCTCTGGTGGAAACAAAAGACAGGATGTCTTCCTTGGTAATCCGCGATTCCAGTCCGCTTCCTTTTATAGATTTAAGTTCGCTTTCAGAAATGTTTTCCTGCTGAGCGATATTCTTTACCAATGGTGAAAGATAAAGGTCTCCGGAAAATTCCTGAGTGGAAGCAGATAAAGGTTTTTCCAGTTCCTTCACCTCGTCCTGAGTAAGTTGCGGTATTTCAGTTGCGACTTCATCATGGGATTTAGGTTCCTGTGGCTGCTGAACGGTTTCGCCGGCCCCGGAAACCTCCATTATTGCAATGGCTTCTCCAATCTTGGCAACTTCATCTTTTTGCTTCAGAATTTTTATAATTTTCCCTGAAACTGGTGTTGGCACATCGGAATCTACCTTATCAGTAGCGATTTCCACCACAGAATCATCTTCGTTTACAGTGTCTCCTTCGTTGAACAACCAACTGATGATTGTAGCTTCCATCACGCCTTCGCCCATAGAGGGGAGTAACAACTTATATTCTGCCATCTTTCAAATTTAGATTTTTACAAATATATAAAATTATTCAAATATTTTAAGGAATCGGTAATTTACTCTCTGTGGAACTCCACATATATACGTTCACCCACCTTAAGACCGAACAGGGTTTTTGCTCCATTGGTTATGTTTCCTTTGTAAATGGTGAGTTCCAGAAGTCCTGCGCTGTTAAAAATTGCCACCGGTTTTCCGTGATATTCTGTCTCCAGATTCCAGTCAGTCACTATATCGGTGTAGCTTTTGTAAATGCGGGACAGGGCCAGGTTTCTGAATTTTATCGTAAATCCTTCAAACCCCTTTATGTTCTCCTCAAAGAAGGTCTTACTGATGTTGGAGATGATGCTTCCAAAATTATCTATATAAAGCACTTCACCGAAAATAAGGTTATCGGTGGTTCCCGATTTTGGTAACGACAGTTCCCGGGGTGTAAGATAGCGCCGCCCAATTACTTCCGGCAAACCACCGTTCTGAAGATGCACCGCTGCGGGCGCAAACACGTCCAGAGTAGTAAAATTCACTACATCATCGAAACGTGTATTGTAAGTAATCTCATAAACGGCATCCGGCTGTATATCCGCGAAAATCAGGCTAAGTACTCCATTGTCGGCTGCGATGAAATAATGATCATCCGCTTTGTAAATGACGCATTTTCGGTCCTTGTGAAAAAAACTGTCCACCGAGATAACATGTATACTCCCTTTTGGAAAAAAATGGTAAGCATTTCCCACTGTGTATGCAGTTTGCTGCAAATTATAAGCCTGTATCTCATGGGAAATATCAACAATCCTGGCTTCAGGACTTAGCGACAGAATCCTGCCTTTTATAGCAGCCACACGATAATCTGTATAGCCATAATCAGTTGTTAGTGTAATTAAGGACATTCGCTTGTACGGAAAAAATCAGGTGAAGGGCAAATTTAGCCAAAAATTATCGAAAGAGGGCCTTATTGTTGTAATAATAGTGCGGGATTAAAAAAAATAATTTTAATTTTAGATTCTTAACTATTATAAAACGTACTGAATGTTTGAACTGAACTATGAACTTGAAGGCATTGATGCAAAAATATTTTATGGAGTAAACAATCAATTCTTCAACCTGATAAAATCTACCTTTCCCACACTTAAAATTACCGGCCGCGATCATAACATCTTCGCCATGGGTAATCAGGAAGCGCTGGATGTTTTGCGTGCTAAACTGGACGACCTGGTCAGCTTCATCTCCCAAAACAATTCTATCACACTGAAGGAGGTAGAGAATATCCTGAATATTAAGGACGAGGTGGAAAAGCAGCTTGTTTTCGATACCGATATCATTGTGAAGGGGGTGAATGGAAAGGTAATCAAGGCAAAGACGACCAACCTTAAAAAGCTGGTACGCGAAAGCGAGAAGAAGGATATGATTTTTGCTATTGGACCCGCCGGAACAGGAAAAACCTACACCTCTGTGGCGCTTGCTGTAAGGGCACTGCGGGATAAGGAGGTAAAGAGAATCATACTTACACGGCCTGCTGTTGAGGCGGGCGAGAGCCTTGGTTTCCTGCCCGGTGACCTTAAGGAAAAGCTAGATCCCTACCTGCAACCTCTATATGATGCACTCCGCGATATGATACCGCACGAAAAACTTGAAGGATTCATTGAGAAAAGGGTGATTGAGGTGGCACCGCTGGCATTTATGCGCGGGCGGACTCTGGATGAGGCATTCGTAATCCTGGACGAAGCCCAAAACACCACGCATTCCCAAATGAAGATGTTCCTAACCCGTATGGGTATGAACGCTAAATTCATCATAACGGGAGATCCCAGTCAGGTGGATTTACCATTGCGCCAGAAGTCCGGACTGAAGGAGGGAATGCGTATCTTAAGTGAAGTGAAGGAAATTGGGTTTGTGCACCTTACTGAAGAAGATGTCGTTAGGCATCCTGTGGTCCGTAAGATCATTAACGCCTATACAGTTGAGGAGAAGCGCATCAAAGAAGAATAGGAGAGGATTGTCCGTCCGTTGGGGGAGTTTATATCCTGTTCGCTAATTATTATATAATACCGCCGAAAGCTCGCAAACAGACCATAGGAATGAAGGTATTTATTATATTTGCCCCAATAATAAATAACGGAAAAATAATGAAAAAGCTATTATTAAGTGCTGCTGTTGTAATCACGGCATCAGTTTTTGGACAGAGAGCTCAGAAAGGCGATTTACAGCTAAATGCAGGGGTTGCGTTTCCGCACAGATATGCAGACAATGTAGGTCTTTATGCAGGCTTGGATTACGGCATTCACAATGACATTACTTTAGGTGTTGAAGCCCGTTTTGGCGCTAAGGATTATGGTTATGATGTTGACGGTAGATGGTTTGGTATCGGATTCAACGGTAACTACCACTTTAACCGTATTATGCAGATACCTAATAATTTTGATTTTTATGCCGGTGCCACGGTTGGTTTCAATACCTTCAACTATGACCATCCCAATAACAAGGACTGGAGAGAACCGCACAGATCTGAGCCGGGAGTATCTGCTC
>CAYXUO010000079.1:0-8418 GCA_964468335.1 uncultured Chryseobacterium sp.
AAACGACGACGTTCTTATTGAGTTCAACGACAATATGGCCAAATTTACTTTTGGAAATAATATCTGGATCTGCCGTTTGATCGACGGGAAATATCCAAACTATTCAGCAGTTATTCCGAAGGAAAATCCAAATGTACTTACGATAAACCGCAACCTGCTTCTAGGTGCAATCCGCCGTGCGTCCATCATGTCCAATAAATCTACAAATCAGGTTCGCTTCAAGCTTTCCGGAAATGTGCTTCACCTGCATGCTGAGGATACGGAATATGCAAACAAAGCCGATATGCAGATTCCCTGCGATTATAACGGCGAGGACATCAATATTGGCTTCAGCTCAAAATTCCTGACAGAGATGCTGTCCGTTCTACGTGCCGATGATATTACAATGAAAATGTCCCAACCCAACAGACCGGGCATCATAGAACCTGTGGACGGGCTGGAAGACAGTGAAAATCTGCTTATGCTTTCCATGCCTGTAATAGGGATGTAAGAGTATAATAGCTTATAATTTAACCCGGGCAACCGGGTTTTTTTTATTTTTGAACCAGCGGCTCAGCTTTAATTTTTATTTTTGTCAAATCCATATTAAGTTTTTGAAGGATTATTACTACTTTTTGGGAATTAAGGACGATGCTTCCGACGAAGACATCAAGACTGCCTACAGGAAACTTTCCATGAAATATCATCCGGATAAGAATCACAATGACGCCTTCTTCGCGCAGCGGTTTATGGAAATCCAGGAAGCCTACGAAACGCTGAGTGATCCCCAAATGCGTCGCAATTACGACCACAATATAGTTTCCGGCAGAGGCAGCAGCCGCAGTTCGCTGCCGCCAACCGTTAAAAGCTTCACCAGTAACAAGGTTCATGCGGTGAAAGGCGAGGAAGTTATTATTAAGTGGAATACGCTGAATGCCGACGTGGTGAAGATCGTTCCCTTTGGTTTGGAAAAGGCCTACGGCGAGCGTACTTTCAGGATTACAGAATTCAAGAACGGGAAATTTGTCATCATCCTGCATGCTGCGAATTCACTGACACGCCAAACGGCGGTGAAGGGAATTACCATAACGGAGGTATTCAACAATGACCGTGAGCGTTTCCGGGACAATGTAGAAGACCTCTTTCAGCAGGGAGATACATCAGGAACAGCCCGAAGCAATATTTCAGGATGGGCAAAAATAGCGGTTGCCATATTACTGCTGGCAGCCGCACTATATTTCATTTTGCAGGAATTTTAGGCCATTTTCAGCCGGCCGGGGCACTTTTTGCAGCGCTTGCCGGTTTTGAATTTCTTACAGCATTTCTTTTTTCCGCAGTACATTTCTTCTGAAAAAGAACCGGCAGGAAGCAGCGGAGCGATCTTGAAAGGAACAATACCTGTTTTCATGGCACAAATATAATTAATTTAGACTAATTACAAATAAGCTTTTTATAAATGATTAACTGACTAAATACAGGGTTGCCCAAAATGCATAAAATCCGTAATTTTACAATCCTATACTCCCCATTAAATAAATCTTAAATAAAAATGAATACACAGCAGTTTGTTAGCCGTCACATTTCTATGAATGAGGACGACAAAAAAGCGATGTTGGACAAGATTGGTGTGTCCGGCATCGATGAGCTTATCTCACAAACCATCCCGGATTCCATCAGAGCGGATAAGGAACTCAACATCTCCGAGCCGCTTTCTGAATATGAACTGATCCGGCAGTCCTCGGCTTTGGCTGCAAAAAATGCCGATTATACCAACTATATCGGTTTCGGATATCACAACACACTGCTTCCTGCAGCGATTAAAAGAAATATCCTTGAAAACCCATCCTGGTATACGGCCTACACGCCTTATCAGGCTGAAATTGCTCAGGGCAGACTTGAAGCTTTGCTTAACTACCAAACTGTAATTGCTAACTTAACAGGTTTCCCGCTTTCCAATGCGTCTTTGCTTGACGAAAGTACAGCAGCTGCAGAGGCGATGAGTATGTTTTTCTCAAACAGAACCAAAGAGCAGAAGAAAACAGCCACAAAATTCTTTGTTTCGGACCTGGTTTTGCCACAAACAGTGGCGGTTCTTCGCACCAAAGCCGAAGGACTCGGGATTGAAATTGTAGAGGGTAACCATAAAAACCACCATTTCAGCAACCAGTATTTTGGTGTGCTGCTGCAGTATCCGGGCAAAAACGGAATTGTTCTGGATTATACAGACGATATTAAATCGTATAAGGAACTGGACCTTCAGGTGGCCGTTGCCTCTGACCCTATGGCATTGGTGAAACTTAAATCACCTGCTGATATGGGTGCCGACTGTGCTGTCGGTACGTCACAGAGGTTTGGGATCCCAATGGGATACGGTGGCCCGCATGCGGCATTCTTTGCCTGTAAAGAAGAGTATAAGCGTGATATTCCGGGAAGAATTATCGGTGTGTCTGTAGATGTGTACGGTAAGAGAGCCCTGAGAATGGCACTTCAGACCCGCGAGCAGCATATTAAGCGTGAAAGGGCAACTTCAAATATCTGTACTGCGCAGGTGCTGCTTGCCGTAATGGCCGGCATGTACTGTGTTTACCACGGTCCTAATGGGCTGAACTATATCGCAGACCAGATCCATTTTAAAGCAAATGCACTTTCTGATGCACTTTCTGTATTGGGATATGACGTTGTAGAGGAGCCTCACTTCGATACGGTGAAGATGAGAATCCATGAGGATGAGAAGGGAAACCTGATGCGTTTGATGCGTGACCGCAAGATCAACCTGAATTATTTTTCTGAAGGAATAGTGAGTATTTCAGTTAATGAAAGTACCACTCTGGAGAAACTTGACTGTCTTGTGGAAGCATTTGCGAACTTCAAGCAAAAACAGGCGTTCAAGCTTGAGATCAAGGAAAATCACAGCATCCCGGCTGAATTACTGAGACAGGATCCAATCCTTACCGAAGAAGTATTCAACAGGTACCATACCGAGACTGAACTGATGCGTTATATCAAACGTCTGGAACGTAAAGACCTTTCGCTTACCCATTCCATGATCGCATTGGGCTCCTGTACTATGAAACTCAATGCAGCATCGCAGATGCTTCCGATTTCGTGGAGCGGCTGGGGAAGCGTTCACCCGTTTGTTCCTACTGAGCAGGCAGGCGGTTATCAGGAAATCATTAAGGAACTGGAGCAGGACCTGGCTGAAATTACAGGTTTTGCCGGTACTTCACTACAGCCTAATTCCGGTGCACAGGGTGAATATGCGGGACTTATGGTTATCCGCGAATATCATAAAGCAAATGGAGAGGACCACCGTAATATTGTACTTATTCCACAGTCGGCACACGGAACCAACCCTGCATCTGCGGTTTTGGCCGGTATGAAGGTGGTGGTTTGTAAAAATCTGGAGAACGGTGAGATTGATCCTGAAGACTGGAAAGCCAAAGCTGAGCAGCATAAGGAAAACCTTTCTGCGGCAATGATCACCTATCCGTCAACTTACGGTTTCTTTGATGCCAACATCAAGGAAATTATCAAAACGGTTCACGACAATGGTGGACAGGTTTATATGGACGGTGCCAATATGAACGCACAGGTTGGATTTACAAGCCCCGGACTTATCGGTGCCGATGTTTGTCACCTGAACCTGCATAAGACCTTCGCGATTCCTCACGGGGGCGGTGGACCCGGTGTTGGACCCATCTGTGTAGCTTCCCACCTGGTGAAGTTCCTGCCAAGCAACCCGAACATTAAGATTGGTTCTCCGGAATCTATTGACGCCATCTCTGCTGCACCTTATGGTTCCGCACTGGTATTGAATATCTCTTATGCATACATCAAGATGCTGGGTGCTTCCGGACTTAAGAAATCTACTGAACATGCCATCCTGAACGCCAACTATCTGAAAGAAGTTCTGGCCGAGCATTTCCCAATCCTTTACAGCAACGAGAACGGACGTGTAGCCCACGAGTGTATCGTGGATTTCCGTCAGTTTAAATCCTTAGGTATTGAGGTCGCTGATGTGGCCAAGCGTTTAATGGATTATGGTTTCCACGCGCCTACTGTTTCATTCCCTGTAGCCGGCACGCTGATGATTGAACCTACAGAATCTGAAAGTAAGGCCGAAATTGACCGCTTTGCGGAAGCTTTGATCAGCATCAAGAAGGAGATTGACGAAGTTGCGAATGGGGAAGCTGATGCTGCAAATAACGTACTGAAAAATGCTCCTCACACGGAGCAGGTGGTGATCTCAGACAGCTGGGACAAACCTTACAGCCGCGAGAAAGCTGCCTATCCGCTGGAGTGGGTACGCGACCATAAATTCTTTGCGTCAGTATCCAGAGTGGATGAAGCTTATGGCGACAGAAACCTGGTTTGTACCTGCGAACCGATTGAAGCTTATATGTAATAACTGTTTAAGCTACATTAATATTGAAGTTCCCGGCCGAAGGCCGGGAACTTTTTTTTTCACAATTCATCAGACATATAATTTCTGGTCTTTTTCGCAGTAAAACGAACGCCTGTTGGTTATGCCCAGGTGGATTTTGGTAAGTGGCTCACCGCATCTGGGACAGATTTTCTTTGTGTGGACCAGCCAGTTTTTCTTCAGTACATATTCTTTTTTCCACCTCAGGAAATCAAAACTGTAATTCCGGGCCTCAAAGATCAGTGCCGAAAGCTTTTTCGGAGGAAGCTTGCCTACCAAACTTTCAGGATGGACACCGATCCGGAACAGGACCTCATTTTTAATGATGTTGCCAACACCGGAAAAAATATTTTGGTCCAGCAGTGCATCACAAACCAGAGTGTCGGGCTGCGCTTTCAGTTTCTTTCTCGCCTTCAGTGGTTTCCAGTCGTCGCTCAGAACATCTGCGTTCCAGTCAATTTCCTTCAGCACTGCACTGTCCAGCAGTTTTACCGAGCATGAGTAGAGGTAAAGGTCGCCGTTTTCAAATTCGAGATGCAGTCTCAGTTGCCGCTCCGGTTTACTGTTTTCATCCACGGAGTAGGATCCGAACATCAGCAAATGAATACGTACTGTAAAAGGGGTAAGAACTAAGTAGGACTGCTTCCCGAAAACCCTATACTCTTCAAAGATTAATCCCGGCAGTTTGTCCATTTCAATCTTTGCGTTTCCGGCGGCAGAAATGATTTTCATCCCTGTGAATTTCTCAGTTTTCTCTTTCAGGATTAATATGGACGGTCCTTCAGGCATCTGGTTTATTTTTTAGGTTGAATTCAAATCTTAAACCATAAAGCTGCGTCATAAAATCCGTATTTTTGAATGATGGACCTAAACAGCATTTTCACCAATAAACGAACAGGAAATATAGCGGCAACCGCTGCATCCAGAACCGATTACCAAAGGGATTTTGACCGAATTATTTTCTCAGCGGCTTTCCGCAGGCTGCAGAACAAGACGCAGGTCTTCCCGCTGCCGGGAAGTGTCTTTGTCCATAACCGGCTTACACATTCTCTGGAAGTTTCATCCGTCGGACGGAGCCTGGGCAGCGCCATAGGCGATTTTATTTCCTCGGAATATAGTGACCAACTCGACCAAACTGCACAGAATTTCTATCAGCATAACCTTCAGAATGTGATTGCGGCGGCCTGTCTTTGCCACGATGTGGGGAATCCCGCTTTTGGGCATTCCGGCGAGGATGCCATTGCCAGCTATTTTGAAAAAAATGAAGGAGATCTCAAACCTAAATTTGGCGATAAAGAATGGGCAGACCTGGTTAATTTTGAAGGAAACGCTAATGCGATAAGGGTTCTGACGCATCAGCAAAACGGTAAAGATGAAGGGGGCACTCAGCTTACTTATGCCACCCTTGCCAGCATCGCCAAATATCCCTGCGAATCGGTAGCCAGACAAAAGGGAACTTTGCACCGAAAAAAGTTCGGTTTTTTCCAGAATGAAAAGTCAACATTCCTTGATATCGCCGCCTCCGTAGGTATGATTGCTGAAAGTTCCGAACCTACTGTCTACAAAAGACATCCCTTTGTTTTCCTTGTTGAAGCTGCCGATGACATCTGCTACAACATCATTGACATGGAAGATGCACACCGTCTCGGAATTGTATCAACCTCCGATTGTGAAAATCTTTTTTTTGAATTGATCCGCTCAGAAAATCAGAATACCGGAAGGGTAGAGGACAAGCTGGCCGTACTGACGAATGCCAACGAAAGAATATCTTACTTAAGAGCGAAAGTGATCAATGCGCTGATCAATAAATCGATACAGCTATACCAGGCAAATTTTTCAGAAATTATGGCTGGGACTCTGGACAAATCATTGCTGGATATTTATAAATCCGGGAACAGTTCGCTGCAGGAAATCGAAAGTTTCTCCATCAAAAAGATTTACAATCACAAAGCGGTGGTCGAAATTGAAAATGCCGGTTACAATGTAATGTATGAGTTGCTGGATCATTTTGTACCTGCTGTAGTAAAACCTAAGGACCAGAGAAAATCGTATGACCGGATGGCTCTGAAACTATTGCCAGAGCAGTTCGTCTACGAAAGCGGCAGCGATTACCGGAAGGTTCTGGGCGTAATTGACTTCGTTTCGGGCATGACGGACAATTATGCCACCGACCTATACCGCAAGATTAAAGGAATTGAAATCGGAATGACGGTTTAACAGGGAAAATCATTTTTTTTTAAGCCAGGATTTGTGAGGAAAAAACCACTTTTTTGTTTATCTTTAGTGCTCAAACAACTATTAATCACAGACAAAATTTAAAACATGGTTTTTTTAGGTATTATTGGTTTTCTCGCGCTTATTACGCTCTTCGCCTCATTTTTTACGGTGAAGCAGGCTACGGCCGCGATTGTAGAACGACTCGGAAAATTTCATTCGGTGCGGCAGTCGGGACTGCATCTTAAGATTCCTTACATCGATCAGGTGACAAAAAGGATGAACCTGCGGATCCAGCAGCTTGATGTAATCATCGACACAAAGACACTGGACAACGTATTTGTTCGTATGAAAGTGTCTGTACAGTATCAGGTAATAAAGGAGCAGGTAGCAGATTCTTTCTACCGTCTGGAAAATCCTGAAAATCAGATTACTTCTTATGTATTTGATGTAGTAAGGGCAGAAGTGCCAAAGATGAAGTTGGATGATGTTTTTGTGCGTAAAGACGATATCGCCATCGCGGTAAAAGGTGAATTACAGGAAGCAATGCAGAGTTATGGATACGACATCATTAAGGCTCTTGTAACCGATATTGATCCGGACGAACAGGTGAAGCATGCCATGAACAGGATAAACGCTGCCGAACGTGAAAAAACCGCGGCGGAGTACGAATCCGAAGCACAGAGAATCCGTATCGTAGCAGTAGCTAAAGCAGAGGCAGAATCCAAGAAACTGCAGGGTCAGGGTATTGCCGACCAGAGACGTGAGATTGCCAAAGGTCTGGAGGAATCTGTAAAAATGCTGAATTCAGCCAACATCAGTTCGCAGGAAGCATCTGCTCTGATTATCATTACCCAGCATTATGACACGCTGCATTCCATTGGCGCAAGCAACAGAAGTAACCTTGTTCTTTTACCTAATACACCTACGTCGGCCAGTACAATGCTGAACGACCTTGTGGTATCCATGGCGGCGACCCAGAAGATGGACGACCTGGCAAAACCGGGCGTACCCGAGCCACCCAAACAGCATCGTCATTAATATATTGAAACGATCTTAATAAAGCCGGGCCATGTTGTCCGGCTTTTTTTTTAAAAATTAGCTGTCCGTTTTGCGGTTGTAGTGGTTGCTGTTTTATAATTAGTTTTGTATTGTTAAATGAAAAAAATGCAGCTTACAAACGAAATCATGTACCAGGCTTCAGTGGATAAAAATCCTGACTTTGAAGGAGTTTTCTGGATGGGCGTAAAGACCACCGGGATTTTTTGCCGGCCTACATGCCGGGCCCGGAAGCCCAAAGCGGAAAATGTGGAGTTCTTCCACAGTACGCATTCAGCGCTGAATAATGGCTACCGTCCCTGTAAGGTCTGTAAACCTCTGGAAAACCCGGACGAAACTCCGGCCGGCATCAGCGGAATACTTCAGGAACTTGCAAACGATCCATCAGTTAAAATAGCAGACCGCGATTTAGCTGCCCGTGGGATGGAGCCTGTAGCCGTACGCAGGTGGTTTACAAAACACCACGGAATGACCTTTCAGGCTTTCCAAAGGATGCACCGTCTGAATTCGGCTGTAAAGAAGCTGAAGCAGGGTCACAATGTCGTGGATACAGCCTACGACATTGGTTATGAAAGCATTAGCGGATTCGGAGATGGATTCAGTAAAATCTTCGGCACCTCACCGGCTAACGGGAAGTATCAGAAAGTAATCGACTTAAAAAGAATTGAAACACCTGTGGGAACTATGTATGCCGCCGCGGTTGAGGCAGGTATCTGTATGCTTGAGTTTGGCGACCGCTCCAC
>CAYXUO010000079.1:8428-9645 GCA_964468335.1 uncultured Chryseobacterium sp.
GTGGTGCCAGGCAGTAATCCCCACTTTGATTTGCTTGAGAAGGAACTGAGTGAGTATTTTAGCGGCAAAAGCGCGATCTTCACCGTGCCGCTTTCGCCTATAGGCACAGATTTCCAGAAAGAGGTTTGGGAGGTTCTGCGTAAAATACCTTATGGTGAGACCTGGACTTACAGTAGGCAGGCTGAATTTTTAGGGGATGTAAAGAAGGTACGTGCTGTGGCCAATGCCAATGGGATGAACCGGATATCAATCGTCATTCCGTGTCACCGTGTAATCGGAAGCAACGGCACCCTTACCGGATATGGCGGGGGCGTTTGGCGCAAGCAGAAACTGCTGGAACTGGAAAGAAATGTACTGAAAAATTCAGCTGATTAAAATGACTGGCTTTCTCTTTCTGCATGAATTCGGATCCAAACCCGGTTATTTAAAAGGGTTTTCGCTTTAATAGTCAAACTGATAGAACTCGTAACCTTTATCGGAATATCTTGCGTTGATGTGCTGCAGGCCATTCGTCAGTATTATTTCCGGTGCACCGATTACCGAGTTATAGCGCGCGGTCTGCTCAAAAGTTTTTTCAGTAAGCGTTATCGAGGGCGCTTTACATTCAACCAGGATTTTAGGGGCGGTTTTCTCCGTTACCAGCAGGTCTATACGCTTGGTCAACCCGTGCAGAACTACCTTCTTTTCTGATATTAATGCCGATGCTGAATAGCCTTTGCTGCTGAGGAAATAATGGATCCAGTGCTGCCTGACCCATTCTTCCGGAGTAAGCAGGAGGTAGCTTTTCCGGGTAAGGTCATAAATAAATAAGTTATCTTTGTCTCTCCTGAAACGGAAGTTATAGTCTTCCCGAAAATTAAGTTTTGGCAGTTGCAAGCTGGTATGAAAGATTTAGAATTATTGCTCAAAAATATTAAAAATAAAGCACTTCTTCCCGTCTATTTTTTTCACGGTGAGGAGCCTTATTATATCGACATCGCTGTAAAAAGTCTGGAAAACGATCTTTTAACCGAGGACGAGAAATCCTTTGGGCAAACAGTGCTCTACGGAAAAGATACCTCGATACCGGAGATTATATCCCTGGCACAGCAGTTTCCTATGTTTGGCGAGTTGAACCTCATCATTGTAAAAGAAGCTCAGGACCTTAAACTGGGTGAGGATGAACTGAAATCCCTTGCGTTTTATCTTGAAAATCCTGTGCCTACCACCGTTTTGGT
>CAYXUO010000079.1:9655-10019 GCA_964468335.1 uncultured Chryseobacterium sp.
GGACAGCCGGAAAAAAGTTACTAAAATCCTGACTAGTAACAACTGGATTTTCCTGAGCGAACCCGTAAAGGATTATCAGCTTGCCAAATGGATTGCCGACGAGTGCAAGACCCACCACATCAAAACCGCACCTAATATCTCTCACCTGCTGGCAGATTACCTGGGCAATGACCTTTCCCGTATTGCCAATGAACTGGGTAAACTGAAAATGGTGATGAAGGAAGGGCAGGTGCTGGATGAAAAGCTGGTGGAAACCCACATTGGCATCAGCAAGGATTTTAATGTCTTCGAACTTCAGAAAGCTTTGGCCAACAAAAACCAGGCGGCCGCCCTTCGTATCGCCTTTTTTATGGGCAAAAGTCCC
>CAYXUO010000080.1:0-10019 GCA_964468335.1 uncultured Chryseobacterium sp.
GCTTCTTTGGTCATAAAATACAGACCCAAAACCATATCCTGAGAAGGAACCGTGATAGGTGAACCGTTGGCCGGGTTCAGGATATTCTGAGATCCCAGCATTAAAAGCTGAGCTTCCAGAATTGCCTCCGGACCTAACGGTAAGTGTACCGCCATCTGGTCACCATCAAAATCCGCGTTAAATGCCGTAGTAACCAATGGGTGAAGCTGAATTGCTTTTCCTTCGATCATCTTTGGCTGGAACGCCTGGATACCCAAACGGTGAAGAGTAGGTGCCCTGTTCAGAAGAACCGGGTGACCTTTCATCACATTTTCAAGGATGTCATATACAACAGGTTCTTTTCTGTCAATGATTCTTTTTGCTGATTTTACAGTCTTTACGATTCCTCTTTCAATCAGTTTTCTGATAATGAACGGTTTGTAAAGCTCGGCTGCCATATCCTTAGGGATACCACACTCGTGAAGTTTTAGGTTTGGTCCTACAACAATTACTGAACGTGCAGAATAATCTACCCTTTTACCCAATAAGTTCTGACGGAAACGTCCCTGCTTACCTTTCAGTGAGTCGGAAAGAGATTTCAGTGGTCTGTTGGATTCCGATTTTACAGCAGAAGATTTTCTGGTATTATCGAAAAGTGAATCCACAGATTCCTGAAGCATCCTTTTTTCGTTTCTAAGGATAACTTCCGGAGCTTTGATTTCAAGAAGTCTCTTCAGACGGTTGTTACGGATAATTACCCTTCTGTAAAGGTCATTTAAGTCGGAAGTTGCAAAACGTCCTCCATCCAGTGGAACCAATGGTCTCAGTTCCGGTGGTATAACAGGAAGAACTCTCATTACCATCCATTCCGGACGGTTAATCATTCTTGTATTTGCACCTCTTAATGCCTCAACAACATTCAGACGCTTAAGTGCTTCGGATCTTCTCTGCTTGGAACCTTCGTTATGAGCTTTGTGTCTAAGATCGAAGGAAAGCTCGTCCAGTTTGATTCTTTTCAGAAGCTCTTCTACGGCCTCGGCACCCATCTTAGCGAGGAATTTATTCGGGTCAGCATCGTC
The DNA here is from genome assembly GCA_964468335.1 of uncultured Chryseobacterium sp. Lineage (GTDB taxonomy): Bacteria > Bacteroidota > Bacteroidia > Flavobacteriales > Weeksellaceae > Marnyiella. Next base: position 1,059 of record CAYXUO010000080.1, read on the forward strand.
CAGGTACTGGTTATCCGGTGGCAATGTTTCCAGAACATCAAGATATTCCTCTTCTGTAAGGAATTCCATAGGATCGAAATCAGAACCGTCGGCTTTCTTGGCAATACCCTGCTGAATCACCACGTACCTTTCATAGTAGATGATCATGTCCAGCTTTTTGGACGGCATGCCTAACAGGTATCCGATTTTGTTCGGTAAGGAACGGAAGTACCAGATGTGAGCAATAGGAACTACCAGATTGATATGTCCAATTCTCTCTCTACGTACTTTTTTCTCCGTCACTTCTACACCACAACGGTCACAAACGATTCCCTTATAACGGATTCTCTTGTACTTTCCGCAGGCACATTCGTAATCCTTCACAGGTCCGCATATTTTCTCGCAGAACAGACCGTCCCTTTCAGGCTTGTGGGTTCTGTAGTTAATGGTTTCGGGCTTCAGGATCTCTCCCCTGGATTCCTGCAGGATAGATTCCGGCGATGCAAGACCGATGGTGATTTTATTAAATCTGCTTGATTTATTTTTATTTGACATTTTTTTTTGTTTAGATTTAAAGATTAAAAGATTTGAGATGAGAGACTATCTAATGATAAAAATTCGTCTCTTGTCTGTACGTCTCTTGTCTACTCTTCTAGTCTTACATCCAGACCCAGACCCTGTAATTCATGCAGTAATACGTTGAATGATTCAGGAATTCCCGGTTCAGGCATAGCCTCACCTTTGGCGATAGCTTCATATGTTTTTGCTCTACCAATTACGTCATCCGACTTCACAGTCAGGATTTCCCTAAGGATATTGGATGCACCGAATGCTTCAAGAGCCCAAACCTCCATCTCACCGAATCTCTGTCCACCAAACTGCGCTTTACCACCTAATGGCTGCTGCGTAATAAGTGAGTAAGGTCCGATTGAACGGGCGTGCATTTTGTCATCTACCATGTGACCCAGTTTCAGCATATAAATGATACCTACTGTAGCCGGTTGGGAGAATCGCTCGCCTGTACCACCGTCATAAAGGTAGGTGCTGCCGTACTTAGGAAGGTTAGCCTGCTCTGTATATTCTGTAATCTGATCCAGTGAAGCACCGTCGAAGATTGGTGTGGCAAACTTAAGCCCCAGTTTTTTACCGGCCCATCCAAGTACAGTTTCATAGATCTGACCAATGTTCATACGTGAAGGCACCCCAAGTGGGTTCAGTACGATATCCACAGGTGTTCCGTCTTCCAGGAACGGCATGTCCTCCTCGCGAACGATTCTTGATACAATACCTTTGTTACCGTGACGACCTGCCATCTTATCTCCAACATTCAGCTTACGCTTCTTGGCGATATATACTTTAGCAAGTTTCATGATGCCTGCAGGCAGTTCATCACCAATGGAAACTGCAAATTTCTCACGGTTCTTGATACCGGCAATATCGTTGAATTTGATCTTATAGTTATGGATCAGTTTGCGGATCAGGTCATTTTTCTCATCGTCAACTGTCCAGCCTGCACCACTGATATTCACATAATCTTCGATGGAGGTAAGCAGTTTGTGGGTGAACTTAACGCCTTTACCGATTACTTCTTCTTCCAGGTCGTTATTAACTCCCTGAGAAGTCTTACCGTTTACAAGAGAACCCAGTTTTTCGATAAGTGTATTTCTAAGGTCATCAAACTTCGCTTTGTAGCTGTTTTCGATTTCCTCAAGCTTCAGTTTTTCCTCAGCTCTTTTCTTCTTATCCTTGATGTTTCTGGAGAAAAGCTTCTTGTTGATTACAACACCTCTAAGAGAAGAGTCAGCTTTCAGGGAAGCATCCTTTACATCACCGGCTTTATCACCAAAGATCGCTCTAAGTAATTTTTCTTCCGGTGTTGGGTCGGATTCACCCTTTGGCGTAATCTTACCGATCATACCGTTTTCGTCCAGATCCTTTGTAGCCTCTTCGGAAACGTTAGGGATATCCGCAGTAAGTTCTTCCATACCCAGTTTGGTATCACGAACTTCCAGGGAATATTCGTCTACGTGGATAGAAGTAAACCAGTCTTCGCGAACGATCTTCTCGTTGATAACGATCGCATCCTCAAAGTTGTACCCTTTCCATGGCATAAATGCTACAGTAAGGTTACGTCCAAGTGCAAGCTCGCCATTCTCAGTAGCGTAACCATCGCAAAGTACCTGTCCTTTTTCCACTCTTTCGCCTACTCTTACATTAGGTCTCAAAGTAATGGTAGTACTTTGGTTGGTCTTTCTGAACTTAGTCAGTTTATAAGTCTTAACTGAAGAGTCGAAGCTTACGATGTCTTCGTCTTCACTTCTTTCATAATTAATAACGATTCTGTCGGCATCTACATACTCAACAACACCGTTTCCTTCTGCATTGATCAGGATACGGGAATCTTTGGCAACCTGCTTTTCAAGACCTGTCCCTACCACCGGTGCTTCAGGCTTCAGCAAAGGAACTGCCTGACGCATCATGTTAGATCCCATCAGTGCACGGTTCGCATCATCATGCTCCAGGAATGGAATAAGAGATGCAGAAATACCTGAAATCTGGTTAGGGGCAACATCAATAAGATCTACCTGGTTACCTTCCACTACAGGATAGTCACCATCCAAACGGGCAATGATTCTGTCAGTTTCAAAAGTTCCGTCGTCGCTAAGTTCAACGTTGGCTTGTGCAATTACTTTATTTTCTTCGTCTTCCGCATTAAGATAGATAGGTTCGGACTTCAGGTTTACCCTTCCGCTTTCTACTTTTCTGTATGGAGTTTCAATGAATCCTAAATTGTTGATCTTGGCATAAATACCCAATGATGAGATCAGACCGATGTTTGGTCCCTCCGGAGTTTCAATCGGACAGATACGGCCATAGTGGGTATGGTGAACGTCACGAACCTCGAAACCTGCACGTTCTCTGGAAAGTCCACCAGGTCCCAGGGCTGAAAGTCTGCGCTTGTGCGTGATTTCAGACAGTGGGTTGGTTTGGTCCATGAACTGTGAAAGCTGGTTGGTACCGAAGAAGGAGTTGATAACCGATGTTAATGTTTTCGCATTTACAAGGTCAATAGGCGTAAAGATTTCGTTATCTCTAACGTTCATTCTCTCGCGGATGGTTCTGGCAATACGGGAAAGACCGACGCCGAACTGTCCTGCCAGCTGCTCGCCTACAGTTTTAATCCTTCTGTTGGAAAGGTGATCAATATCATCAACCTCCGCCTTGGAGTTTACAAGTTCAATAAGGTGTCTTACAATGGCAATGATGTCCTCTTTTGTAAGAACTTCAGTAGTGTCAGGAATGTTAAGACCCAATTTTTTGTTCAGTCTGTAACGTCCTACTTCACCTAGAGAATATCTCTGTTCGGAGAAGAAAAGTTTCTCAATAATACCTCTTGCAGTTTCCTCATCTGGTGGATCTGCGTTACGCAGCTGACGGTAGATATACTCTACGGCCTCCTTTTCAGAATTGGTAGGGTCTTTCTGAAGGGTATTCTGGATGATGGAGAACTCGTTGGAGTTTTCCTTGTGGATCAGGATTGACTTCACACCTGCTTCCAGGATCATATCGATATGCTCTTTTTCAAGAACAGTTTCCCTGTCCAGGATAATCTCATTTCTTTCAATAGAAACAACTTCACCTGTATCCTCGTCTACGAAATCCTCAAACCAGGTATTCAGTACTCTGGCAGCCAGTGTACGTCCCTCCACTTTCTTAAGTGCGGCTTTGGAAACCTTTACTTCTTCAGCAAGGTCGAAGATCTGAAGGATGTCTTTATCAGATTCGAAACCGATGGCTCTTAGCAGAGTTGTTAAAGGTAATTTTTTCTTACGGTCAATATACGCATACATTACGTTGTTGATGTCCGTAGTGAATTCCATCCAAGATCCTTTGAAAGGGATAATTCTGGAATAGTAAAGTTTGGTACCGTTTGCGTGATAGGTCTGTCCGAAGAACACACCCGGCGAACGGTGAAGCTGAGTAACAATTACACGCTCGGCGCCGTTAATGATAAAGGAACCGGACGGAGTCATATAAGGTACAGGTCCCAAATAAACATCCTGGATAACCGTTTGGAAATCTTCGTGCTCAGGGTCAGTACAGTAAAGTTTAAGTCTCGCCTTCAATGGAACAGAATAGGTAAGACCTCTTTCCACACATTCGTCAATAGAATAACGTGGCGAATCTACCAGATAGTCCAGGAATTCCAGTACGAACTGGTTGCGGGAATCGGTAATCGGGAAATTTTCCTGAAAAGTCTTGTACAGACCTTCACTCACTCGGGATTCCGGAAGCGTGTCCAGCTGGAAGAAATCCTTGAAGGAAGCAATTTGCACATCCAGGAAATCAGGTGCTGCCACACGACCCTTTGCTGTAGAAAAGTTAATCCTTTCCTTAACACATAATTCCGCAGTGTTTTTTGTTGCTTTAGATTTACTCATAAAGTAATAAAAAAAAGTGTTGGGTTAAAAAATATTTTGTTGTTCACAAAAAATATTTAGTAAGTTTGGCAAGAGAAGCGGGGAGGTAAGTTATCCGTTACAATTACTGACTCCCGGGCGGTTCCTGGTCCTTACTAATTGCAACACCGGTATATCTTTTCACGGAGTAGTGCAAAATATTTTTTACTTTCCTTAATTGGAGATCCGAAATCTCAAAAGGCTTAAAACGCCGAAATCCTCAATCACCACGGCGAAAGAGTAAATATTGGATATGTTTTTAAGGCTTTTGGAACAACGGATAACTTCAAAAGGAGTGCAAATGTACGATTTAATTATCTATTGTACAAACCTTTAGAGCGTTAAATATATGCGAATGTATTCAAATGCAGGTTTACCACGGGCTTTATGCTCATGAAGTATCGTCAGCTAACTGATCTGTGCCTTTTCACTATAAGTGATCAGTTATAGATTTGTCTTTATATAGTTCAAAATTGCCTGATTGAAATCTTCACGCTTGTCTATATTTACGTTAATTGGCCAGTAAAATACCAGGTCCCGTAGTACATCGAAAGTTTTCAGCCTGACGAAATCCTTTTCAGTAGTCAATATCAACCGGTATTCTCCCAGCTTTTTATACTCCGTCATAATCTTTTTGATGTCCTCTTCCGAAAAATCATGGTGGTCTTTAAACTTCAGGTGCTTCACACGTTGCGAAAATTTAGCCAGATGCTCTGTCAGTGGCTTCGGATTGGCTATTCCTGTGATCAGGAGAACATCATAATAAGCCAAATTATTATCGGGAATCGACTTATCCAGTGAAAATACATGTTCATCATAGGAAATGGACGAAAAGAATACCTTCTGGTAATGTTGCGGGCGGATTCTGGAAATATAATACTGCCTTTTCTCGTCAGTAAGTTCCGCCGGACACTTGGAAACGACGATGATCTGGGCTCTGGAGGCACCGCTGCGGCTTTCGCGAAGGTCACCAGCCGGCAGAATATGATCTTTAAAATACGGATCGTTATAATCCGTCATCAGAATATTGAAACCGGCTTTGATGGCGCGGTGCTGATAGGCATCGTCCAGAACCAGAACTTCAAGGTCCATATCGTCAATGATTTTCTTAGCGCCGGGAACGCGCTCCTCCGAAACTCCGATTACAAAACGGTTCCTGAAACGTTCAAAAAGCTGCATGGCCTCGTCGCCTACAATTTTGTAGTTGCTTTCGTAATTTACGATGGCGTAGCCTTTTGTCACCCGACCATAACCTCGGGAAAGAACCCCGGTACGGTAGTTTTTGGAGAGTAAGTCGGCCAGATACATAACCATTGGTGATTTGCCGCTGCCGCCTACCGACAGATTACCCACGTTAATGATGGGTGTGCGGAAGCGTGTAGACTTTTTAAGGCCTATATTATATAAGGTATTGCGGATTCCCGTACCAAGGTGATAAAGCAGGGAAAAAGGGTAGAGGTACCATCTTTTCATACCGCGCAAAAATAGACAATTTTAAGAGTTCTTTAACTAATTTACCCATGACTTTTACCCAATATCATTTGGAATGATTTCTATATTTTTGCACCGTAATTTTATATTTTGAGGTATTTTATTGAGTTTGCCTACAACGGTAAAAACTATTTCGGTTACCAAATTCAGCCGCGCGAAAATTCCGTTCAGCAGGAACTTGAGAAGGCATTGGGTATCATGCTTCGCGAACCGATAAAAACCACCGGCGCCGGCCGCACCGATACCGGAGTGCATGCCAGGCAGATGTTTGCCCACTTCAATACTGAAAATGAAACCGCAGTTGACCTTGCGTACCGGCTCAACAGTTTTCTGCCGCCTGATATTGCCGTTAAAAGGATTTTTCCGGTGGCGGATGACCTTCATGCCCGCTTCAGTGCGACCCACAGGACCTATGAATACTATATTGCTTCCGCAAAAGATCCTTTCACAGAGGATGCGGCCTGGCAGCTATGGCGTCGCAAACTCGACATTGATAAAATGAATGAAGCCTGCAAGGTCCTTTTTGAATACGAAGATTTTACAAGTTTTGCCAAACTGCATACGGACAACAAGACCAACAACTGTAAAATATATAAGGCCTTTTGGCAGCAGACCGGTTCCGAACTTAAGTTTACAATTTCAGCCGACCGCTTTTTAAGGAATATGGTCCGCGCCATCGTGGGAACTATGGTAGAAATTGGCGCAGGAAAGATTGCACCGGCTGAACTCGGTAATATTATTGAAGGGAAAAACCGTAATTTGGCCGGAACTTCCGCGCCGCCACAGGGGCTGTACCTTGTCGAGGTAGGATATAACTTCAATAATCAATAAATGCTTGGAATTTTAATCATTTTCGCTGCCTACCGTTACTATGCCTCATTGGCCGGGAGATTCAAAAAAGTGAAATGGCATTATGGCTTGCTGGGCATTGGTGTATATATAGGAACGCAGTTCGTCATCGCTTTTGTTTACGGACTTTATACGGCTATTACTGATCCGGACACCATTTATGAAAATTCCTTTACGAGTTATTCTTTGGTGGATTTTGTGGGTTGGGTGATTTCCATTGGAGCCGTTTACGGTATCTACATGCTGTTGGAGAAAAAGTTTAAAAAAGAAAGGGTAGCACCTTTGTCCGAAATTAATGAGATAGGAAAGTCTGAGGTATAAAAAAATGAAGAAACAAACCACGTGGCAAATTATACAGCGGCTGTTCCGGATCGGCATGAAGTTCCGGTCGTGGTTTATCCTGACGCTGATCATTTCAGTAATTCTTTCCGTAATTTCAACTTACCGGCCTTATCTTACGATGCAGATCGTAGATACCGACATCATTGCTCTGGGCGACCGCGAGCAGATGATGAAACATATTTACATCCTGATCGCACTGGTTTTTGGCGAATCTGTTCTGAATTTTTTCCTGGTGTATTTCTCGAACTTCATCTCGCAGAATGTCATCCGGGATATCCGGGAAAGACTCTACGAAAAGCTTATCTATTTCCGTACGGCCTTCTTCGACAGGACTCCAATTGGCCAGCTCGTTACCCGGGCCGTGGGCGATGTTGAAACTATAGCCACGGTATATACGGATGGTTTCCTCATGGTTTTCGGAGACATTCTCCGGATTGTATTTGTATTGTTCATGATGTTCCAGGTGGATGTGAACCTGAGTTATATCTCACTGGCCATACTTCCCCTAATGGTGGTCATTACCAGATTCTTTCAGAAAAGATTAAGAAAAGCCTTTGGCGACGAACGTACCTGGACTTCCAACCAAAACTCCTTCGTGCAGGAAAGACTTAGCGGAATGACGCTGGTGCAGGTATTTAACCGCCAGGAAGCTGAGTTTAAGAAATTTGACGAGATCAATATCACTCTAAAAGCCGCGCTGCTCCGCACCGTGTTTATATTTTCGCTCTTCTTCCCGGTGGTTGAGCTTATTTCTTCTCTTTTTATCGGGTTCATCCTTTTCTACGGCGGCTATGTAACCATTACAGCCGGTAAAGTGATTGCTTTTATACAGTTTATCTCCATGTTAATCCGGCCGCTGCGTCAGATTGCGGACCGCTTCAACAATATCCAGCGTGGAATTGTGGGTGCCGAAAGAGTGTTGGGAATAATGGATGAAGATGACGCTTTGCCCAATGAAGGGAAAGTGTCCAAAGAACATTTTGACGGCCGGATTGAGTTTAGGGAGGTGCATTTTTCTTATGACGATAAACAGGAAGTCCTGAAGGGAATCAGTTTCAAAGTGAATCCCGGCGAAACGGTGGCGATTGTGGGTGCTACCGGTGCCGGTAAATCTACGATCATCAGTCTCATTACACGGCTCTATGATATTAATTCTGGTAAAATTTTGCTGGATGATATTGAGTTGAAGGAATACGAACTGTATAACCTGCGGAGTCATGTTGGCGTGGTACTCCAGGATGTTTTCCTTTTCCATGGCAGCATTTTTGAGAACCTGTCCTTTGGCGACGAGACCATAACAATGGAACAGATCCGGAAGGTGGCACATGAAGTTGGCGTGCACGACTTTATTGAAAGTTTGCCCGGCGGCTATGATTATGTGGTAAGCGAGCGCGGATCGTCTATCTCGCTGGGACAGCGGCAGCTTCTGTCTTTTGTGCGGGCTTATCTGTCCGACCCGAAAATCCTGATTCTGGACGAAGCTACCTCATCCATTGACTACGAAAGCGAAAAGCTCATTCAGCGGGCTACCGAGAAAATTACAAAGAACCGGACGTCTATTATTATCGCGCACCGGCTTTCTACCATTGAAAAGGCCGACAGGATTATAGTAATGGAGGGCGGCCGTATCGTAGAAGAAGGGAAACATATGGATTTGCTTCGGCAGAACGGCTATTACGCCACGCTGTACAAATCGCAGCTGAAGCATGAAGTGGAAGAATCAGAGAAATCAGAAGATGAGTAATAGTATTTTTGACGAGTTTCAGGAGTTTAAAAATGAACTTGCGAAACTGAATATTGAAGTCCTGAACATAGTAAAGGTAGGCAATGGCAGCATGGA
>CAYXUO010000081.1:0-9997 GCA_964468335.1 uncultured Chryseobacterium sp.
ATAGATGCATGTGTCATCAGGGTCGGATGGTTTGCTAATGACTCTACACCCCCCAATGATTCTGCAAGTGTAAAGACTTTTACCTTCTCTAGAAATTTCACGGCATCTTCTTTCTTACCAGATTTAAAGGTGAACGACACCATTCCGCCAAAATCCTTCATCTGTCTTTTGGCAAGATCATACTGAGGATGAGATTCCAGACCGGGATAGATAACACGTTCTACCGCCGGATGGGACTCCAGATATCTGGCTACCGCCATACCATTTTCGGAATGGCGCTGCATCCGGAGTGCCAGGGTTTTTATTCCTCTGAGAACAAGATACGAATCGTGCGGACCTAAGATGCCGCCGCTGGCAAACTGTATAAAATGCAGCTTTTCACCGAGCTCCTCAGTTTTGGCAATTAATGCTCCGGCAATTACATCGGAATGTCCACCAAGGTATTTTGTGGCCGAGTGCATCACAATATCGGCCCCTAAATCGATCGGGCGCTGCAGATACGGAGTGGCAAAAGTATTGTCTACCGCTACAAGGATGTCCTTCCCGTTAACAAGTTCTGTCACAGCCTTAATGTCCACCAGTTTCATCAGCGGGTTAGTAGGTGTTTCCACCCAAATCAGTTTTGTCTTATCAGTGATCAGGTCTGCTATTTTTGAAACATCATCAAAATTAACGAATGTGAACTTAAGCTGATATTTATCAAAAAGCTGGGTAAACATCCGGTAAGTTCCGCCGTATAGGTCATCCACAGCAATAATCTCATCGCCCGGATTCAGCAGTTTCAGGACACAGTCTATAGCTGCCAGACCGGACCCGAAAGCCAGACCGCGTGCACCGTTCTCAATGCTGGCAAGACTGTCTTCTAAAGCTTGTCTCGTAGGATTAGCCGCCCGCGAATATTCATATCCGGAATGCACGCCCGGAGAAGTCTGGGCGAAAGTAGATGTTAAAAAAACAGGAACATTTACAGAACCCGTGGTTGGTTCATGCTGCTGTCCGCCATGTATTACTTTGGTATTGAAATTCATATTTTCACTGCTTTTAGCAAATGGTTAGCTGTCGGCTTTCCAATCTGCAAATTATTAATAAGTTTCTAAACTGCTCTAGGCTGAAAGCCAGAAGCCAACTGCTTTTTACATTCTGATGGCAGACTTCACGGCAAACTCTTCGGCCATGTCCTCCATCCACTGGGCAACATCCTCTTCGCCAGTTGCGGTTTTATAGGTATTACTAAGTGAGATAAGCATCTGGTGCAGGAACATTTTCATCTGGTCTACCGGCATTTCCTTAGTCCAAAGGTCTATTCTTAATGCCTCCATGGCTTTATCGTCCCAAACGGATATCATGGCTGCCTTGGTTTCCTGGGCTTCAATACCGCCATCCTGGGCATTCCATGTCATTTTTTCCGGAATATGGTTCTCGTCCAATTCCACATCAAGTATAATCTGCGTCTTCTTCATTGTGTAAAGTATTGAGGTAATTCTTCGAACTTGCCGAAGAACATTGCCTCATGTTAATTTTTTGGTTTGTATTCAGACTTGTTAAATAAATCGGTAGCGCTCATCGCGAGGAAATCACTCAGCGGAGTTTCAGGATTTTTCTCGTAAAATTTCCTGCAGATTTGCCAGCCGGTGTAAACACCCACCCGTGGCGAGGACTGCTTGTCCACATCCGTGTAGAATTTAGAGAATGGTCCCGGGTTAATGAAACGTTCCGTAAGCCGTGGATCCGGACTGAACAGATAATCATTCTCAATAAAATAATCCCAGATACTCACTTCGCTTGTATTGCTCCATTCGTACTGCTGTGCGGTAGCATTCATCTTTAGGTGGTCTGGCAAATGAGGCAGGAAAGCATCCTGAAGGGTCATTATTTTACCATTATACACCATCTGGTCCAGGAATTTCTGGGAATCTTTATCAAAAGGTACGATGCTGACGGCAATGGCTTCAGATGTTTTTGGAATAATGTTTTCCGTATTCATTGATACCTTGAAGTATTCTTCTATACCTTTATAATACTCATTTTTACCACCCATGAAACCTGAGATATCAATGAAAAGAAATCCCTGCTGCGGATCGTATATTACAGGTTCCTCATACATTTGGGTGCTGGACGAAAATGTGTAAACCTTTGGATTCTTGAAGTTGGGGAAATGGTATTTTACTCTGGCGAAAAGGCTGGAGAGGTCCGCAGCCAGGCGGTTAAGATCCACCTTTGATGCCGCTTCACGGTACAGCTTTGCCTCTTCAGGATTGTTCCGGCGCTTTACAAAATCCACATCGCTCACAGAACCCTGAAACCATGGATACTTTTGCTTAAACTGCTCCATACTCACTTCAGCATCAAAGAAATCTTTGGAAATATCGGTTACCTGCACCTTCTCGGTAGATTCTTCTATTTCAACATCCCAAATCTTTTTGGTCTCTTTACTGCAATTCTGGAGAAAGAATAAAGTGAGAACCAGAATCAGGGAAACGGCCACGCCGGAAAAAATGGTGGAAATACGGGGTACAAGTTTACTTTTTCTATCGGTCATTTTAAGTTCAATTTGGTAGCATTGCCATGGCAATGACATTTAATTTTATATTTTTACAAAAATAATGAATTTTTAAGGATTGTCCTATTGAACCTTAATCATAAATATCCCATAAATGCAGACTGAAAAAGTAACCGAAAGAATTGTCTCCTGGCTTAAAAATTATGCTGATCAGGCCGGGGTAAAAGGATACATTATAGGTATCTCCGGCGGAGTGGACAGCGCTGTAGTATCAACCCTCTGCGCAATGACGGGGCTGAAGATCATGCTGCTTGAAATGCCGATACACCAGAACGCTGAACATGTGAGCCGTGCCTGGGAACACATCGATTTCCTTAAAAGAAAATTCAACAATATTGAAGCTCAAACTGTAGATTTAACTTCCTCTTTCGATGAACTTTACAAGTCTTTCAATGCAGATGAAAGTGAGTTTCCCAATGAAAAGCTGGCACTGGCTAATACAAGAGCACGTTTAAGGATGCTTACTTTATATTATTATGGTCAGATAAACGGACTTCTGGTTTGCGGAACCGGCAATAAAGTGGAGGATTTCGGTATTGGTTTCTATACAAAATATGGCGATGGTGGCGTAGACGTCTCTCCTATTGCGGACCTGTACAAGACTGAGGTTTACGAACTGGCCAGGTCCTTGGATTTGGTAGAATCTATACAGAATGCAATTCCTACAGACGGACTTTGGGACACCGAGCGGACCGACGAGCAACAGATCGGCGCTTCGTATCCTGAACTGGAAAAAATTCAGAAAGAGTGGGGAACAAAAGCGGAAACCGATTATACGGGCAGAGACCTTGAAGTATTTAAAATATTCAGGAAAATGAACAAGGCAGCTCAACATAAAATTCAGCCAATACCGGTTTGTGATATTCCGGAGGAGTGGCGAAATTAATATTTTCAAAATACAAAACATTCACATTACAGTTTCGGCCGGAGGGCTTAAAGTCTGTCCGTTCATATTATGCGCAAAGATAATATCAAACTTGTCCTTATATTCATTATCGGATTGCTTATGGCATATCTTATAATGTACTATGTAAATGATAATAAAGCTGAAGGGTCAGACAGACCTGTACATTCACAAACTGAACAGCGGACGGATCAAAATTCTGCTGCGGAAAACATTGATGCGCTTACCGAAGAAAGCCGGGTGATAAGTTATGTGAAGAACAATCGGAAACTGCCACCCTACTATGTAACGAAAGGCGAAGCCCGTGCACAGGGCTGGATACCTTCAGACGGTAACCTGTGCGATGTTTTGCCCGGAATGGCAATAGGTGGTGATAGATTCGGTAACCGGGAAAAGCAACTGCCCAAAGACAAAGCGTATTTTGAAGCCGATGTAAATTACAGCTGTGGCAACAGAAATGCTCAGCGTATCGTATATACGGCCGACGGTGAGGTCTGGCTAACGACCGATCATTATAAAACTTTTGAGAAACAGTAATAAATCAGAATTAACATTAAATATAGGTAACGAAGCAGATGGAGAATATGAAAACAGTATTTATTGACTTTAGCGATATTGGAGATTTTGAGGATTTTTATGCTCAGGTAAAAGACAAAATGGCTGTCCCCGCAGATTTTGGCGACAATCTGGATGCTTTTTATGATTTCATCACCGGCCAGGCTGAGCAGCCTGTGCATCTGGAATTTGTTAATATGACCGTAGACCAGCTGGAAACTTTTGAAGATTTACTTCTGACAATGGAGGATGCGGAAGATGAAGTTGAAGGTTTTGGCTTCTCTTACTATCTGGAGCAATACGAAGACGGAGAATAATATCTTCATCACAGCACAATAAAAAACGCGCCTTTCGGCGCGTTCTGTGTATCAATTAAAGATCAGATTAGTTTCCGATAACCTCCGATATCGGCTCCCCGATGTTTCCACTCGGATTTTCAATCTTTAGTATCTGTGCAAGAGTCGGCGCAATATCAGTCATATGGTAAGGTTTGGTACTCTGCCCTTTTTTCACTCCTTTTCCCATAAATATCAGCGGAATGTGAGCATCATAGGAATTCCAAACACTATGGGTAGTGCCTTTCTTGGCATAGTTAGGAAGCATACCGTCGTGCGAAATAATCTGAATATCTCCGCTGCGCTGCCAGTTATAACCGTTTATGATCCGGGACTTAATGGGCTCGGGAATGGCAGCTGAACCTACTTTAGCCAAATCTACGGCGTAAAGGACACGCGGATCCTTGTTCAGACGGTTAATGATATTTTGCTTGATATCTTCCGCGTCCAGTTTATGATCTCTGATAAGCTGTTGATTCAGGTAAACCTGATAGTTGTCCACTGCCCAGATCAATTTCTCATGATTGTATCTTGCCTTCAGTTCTTCTTCCAAATTTTTCTGCAAGCCATCATCAAAAAGTCCGGTAAGCATCTTATTGGCTTCCATATAACCCAGAGCGTGGGCACCGCCATGATCTGAAGATAGAAAAACCAGATAATTATCCTTGCCTACCTTCCTGTCTAGCATGGTGAGGAAATTTTCCAGGTCTTTGTCTAACCTCAGGTACGTATCCTGAACTTCAATGGAATTAGGACCAAACGAATGCCCCACATAATCCGTGGAAGCTATGTTGACTGCCAAAAAATCTGTGTCAAGGTTGCGTCCCATCTGATAGGCTTCCAATGCCGCTTCGGCTGCTTTAAAAGTCAGCGTATTACCAAATGGCGTCGTACGGATAATTCCCTTTTTTGCAGCGTAGTCGGCTGCCAGGTTAATGTAAGGAAAAGTCGGAGTCTTTGCGCTCCCCAGCAATTGCTCCCACGGAACATCATCGGCTGTACTTTCAGTATATTCTGCTATAGGTCTGGAAGTATTCCATCCATTTGCCACAAGGCGTGCGCCCCAGTTCTGTGCATTGAAATCCCTAAGCCATTTGGGCAGTTCATTCATGTAATAAGAGCTGGTAACAAAATGTCCGGTACCTTCATCAAACCAGAAAGCTCCTGTAGGATTATGTCCGGCCGGCAAAATTGATGCCCTGTCCTTCAGTGAGACGCCGACTACCTTAGACCTGAAATTAGTAGCGATTCCCAACTGATCTGTTATGGTTGTGCTCCAAAGCTGGTGTGGAGAGTGTGCTCCAATCCTTTCGGAACTGGCTTCAATTCCTTTTACGGACGAATCTGTAGTACAGTATACATTTTTGCCGGTTTCGCGGTCCGTCCAGTCATTGCCGGCAATTCCGTGAATAGACGGCACCGAGCCAGTATAAATTGAAGTGTGACCGAGGGCCGTAACCGTGGGAACGTAGTTTATCATCACGTTATTAAGGTTGTAACCATCATTCATCAGGCGTTTGAAACCTCCGTCTCCATATTTGGATTCGTAACGGTAAAGGAAATCCCACCGCATCTGATCGACCACGATTCCCACCACCAATTTTGGTTTATCACTGCCCGATGACTTCTTATTCTGCGCATTTAAGCTGAAAACAGAGAGTACAACAAGAACTACAGCACTGAACTTTTTCATGAAATTTTGGATTGTTTTGTGCTGCAAAGATAAGGACCTTTCCCAACTGAAGACCACTCAAACTGATAACAATTTGTTAAGCTTCTTATACCTGAACAGACAGTCCGGAATGCATCCCAAAAAACAGTGATATCAATCGAATTTCACTAGATAAATTACTTTAAAGTTCAATATCCCAAATAAATGGTAATTCACAATTCAACGTACAGTTTTCAATAAAAACAATATTTAACAAAGGCTTTTTTACTTATTTTTAACGCTATTGCGAATATTTTAAATAATAACACTGTCAGCTTACACGGTGATATATCGTAGTCTGGTGTTAGTCCGCGAGTTGAAATCAAAAATAAAAAAAGCTATAATGACGAAAAAAAAATTACTAAGCGGCAACTCCGGTACGGAGACAGAACCGGAGCTGCAAAAAACCAGAAAGAGCAGCAAGAAACAGGCACGTATAATACACAAGTTGGAGGATGGTTTTACAAAGCAGAGAGTTATACCGGACAGCACCAAGATCAGAACAATTGCCACGGGCAGTAACAGCCGGATAAAGATGCAGCTTTCAGGCACCAGCACCCAACCGGTTGATTCGTTACGGTCTAAAATAACCCCACTGGATGATAAAGTATGCTTCAACCAGGAAGAGGTTAGCGGAATGAAAGTTGAGTTTCCAATCGCTCTTTTCTGTCCCAAAGAGGCAGCCAGTATACTGCCGGGGATGGTATTTAACGGTGCTGAACTTTTGGAAAAGGGACAATTTGTTCCAGAGGGTACAGGCCAACGAAAAGCGATAACGCTACGAGCACGTTGCACTTCAATTTTAAAAAATACAGCAGCTGAAGTAATACCCCAAGTTGGGGAAGACTTCGGCGAACAACTCAGCGCAGCTTCAGGAAATCTTGTTCATTCCTCTAACTTTATCAGCTTAAGTCCCGATAAGGAAGTTGTTTGTCAGTCGGTTGAAACAACCATCGAAGACTTTTTAAGTGTGAAGACAGCCCCCTCAATTTTTTTTATGGATCATTCCGGTGCAAACCGTTTTAATCTTACATCGCCGAAGAAAAACTATTACTATCTATTCAGTTTCAGACAGAAATATCTGGAAATCAATGCAGGCAAACTCACCTCTGCTGATGACATTTTCGCAGAGAATACGGGGATGCAGCCCGAGTGGTATTATATAGAACAGGTGGATTATGGCCGAATGCTTCATATAGTCTTTGAATCCAATATCAGTCTGCAAAAATTTGCGGCAACATCAGCAGGCGTGTTGAGTTGGGAAAAATTCAGTTCACAAATTTCTGCAGAGCCAGATGATTCCAGTATGCTGAGGCAGATATCTGTACAGGTCCAGTCGGGAGGCGAAGTTTCAAATTTTGAATCTAACCCTAAATTGATTAAAACTGCTGTAGAGACCTATTTTGCAGAGCCTGTGAATGGATTAAAGTTGGTACCGATCTCTTTTCATGTTACCGATTTATGGGGAAATGCAATAAGTCTTAAAACAGAAGCGATTTTCAGGCAAAAAAATTTCATCCACAGCAAAAAACTACGCGTGGGACTAAAATCTGTTACTGTACTGGCCGCTGCAGGGGAATGGGAGCCCGGATATTATGAACAACTTTATGGTGGGATTTCCGTTTATGTTTTCAACGACAGGCAAAAAGTGGTATTGGCGGATGGTAAGGAAATGCCATCGTATCTTGAATCTCTAAATCCTCCCACTACTAAAATCAGATTTGGAGCCGGGGAGCAGCCATTACGCCTTAAACCGGGTATGACTTTGGATCAGACATCGTCCGTCCTGAACAGCAAAAGTGTTAATCTAACTGTAGAAAACCTACACTACAGAATTGAGATACACCCCAATGCAAAAGAGGAGGATACTTCTACACTTCAGTTTACAAAACATACCGACAGTTTTAACAAAACCGTAGGCCAGTTATTGCACGAAGGTATAGTGGAAAAGACATTATTCTTCAACGAAGGAAGATCACAGGTTGAAGTTACGGTAGAGATCAGCGCATACTGAATCTCATGATATTAATAACAAAACAAAAACCTTCCCATTTCGTGGGAAGGTTTAAAATATATTTAGCGGTATTCTAGAACTTCAGGTCACCGTTTACTTCTCTTACTGCTTTGGCAGCGGTGGCGAATTTTTCTTTCTCTTCGTCAGTTAAAGAAATGTCTACGATCTTCTCAACACCATTTTTGCCGATAATTGCGGGAACTCCCAGGCAGATGTCGCTTTCACCATATTCACCGTCAAGCATAAGTGAACATGGGATCATTTTTTTCTGGTCGCAAATTATAGACTGTACAAGTACGGAAACAGCTGCACCGGGTGCATACCATGCCGAAGTTCCTAACAGTTTGGTTAAAGTTGCACCACCAACTTTAGTTTCTTCCTCCACATAAGCCTGCTTATCTGCATCTATAAACTCAGATACAGGAACACCGTTTCTTGTTGCTTTGCTCATTAAAGGAAGCATTCCGGTATCACTGTGAGCCGCGATTACCATCCCGTCTACATCAGAGATTGGGCAGTCCAGAGCTTCAGCCAGTCTGTACTTGAAACGTGCAGAATCCAGGGCTCCCCCCATACCGATAATTTTGCTCTTTGGAAGTCCTGAAGTTTTGTGTACCAAATAAGTCATTGTATCCATTGGATTGGAAACTACGATGATGATCACGTCCGGAGAATGCTTCACCAGGTTAGCCGTAACTTCTTTTACGATACCGGCATTGATACCAATCAGTTCTTCTCTTGTCATTCCGGGTTTTCTTGGAATTCCGGAAGTAATAACAGCTACAGTAGATCCAGCAGTTTTGCTGTAGTCTCCTGTGGTTCCGCTCACTTTAGTGTCGAAACCGTTAAGAGATGCTGTCTGCATAAGGTCCATTGCCTTTCCTTCGGCAAAGCCCTCCTTAATATCTACCAAAACTACTTCTGAAGCAAAATTTTTCATAGCAATATATTCTGCACAACTTGCGCCTACTGCTCCTGCTCCTACTACGGTTACTTTCATAATATTTTATTGTTTATTTTCTGATGTTATTGGCAGGCACCGCCTGAAAACAAGCCCGCCCGAATGCTGCACAAATTTAAGGAATTCACATGCGTCAGCCAACTTTAGCCCCTTATTTTATAATTAAAATTAGTAATAGTACTGCTGACCATTCATTACCATGGATCAATGCATTTGGAGACATTCTTGTATACATTTGTTTAAAATATTTAATTGTAATGAGTTTTGCAAAGCATCTGCATGCCGGTTATTCCCGCCGGATCTTCAATATTGACAAAAAAAAGACCGAGGATTTTATAGACAGTCTCTTCAGGTTTATTTTCTTTCTGGAGTATAATGGATGCGCCGACTTTTCACAAATTGAATCGCGCCTGGACAGTTTTAAAGTTCTGTTTGAAGAAATCCTGCGTTCAGCGGGTGACGGTGCAAAAATGGACAGCAGTTTGTTTTTCGATACTTTCCCTACTGTTTATAAAGCCCTTGAAGATGATGCCAGGTATATTTTTGAAAACGATCCCGCTGCCCAAAGTGTAGAAGAAGTAAAGTTTTCATACCCTGGCTTCTTTGCTATTGCGGTGTACCGCCTGGCCCATGAACTGGTGAGACACGGCGTACAGTTGATTCCCAGAATCTGGACAGAATATGCCCATAGTAAGACGGGTATCGACATTCATCCCGGTGCCGAAATCGGCAAAAACTTCTTCATTGATCACGGCACGGGAATAGTGATTGGCGAGACTACAGTAATCGGCAATAATGTAAAACTGTACCAGGGTGTCACTCTGGGCGCACTATCGGTAACGAAAGAACTGCAGAATAAAAAACGCCATCCCACAATTGAGGATAATGTGGTCATTTATGCCAATGCTACAATACTGGGAGGCCAAACGGTCATTGGCAAAGATTCACTCATCGGGG
>CAYXUO010000082.1:0-9770 GCA_964468335.1 uncultured Chryseobacterium sp.
GACGATACCAACATTTTTATTTTTAAGAAGAGGAAGATAAAGTTGAGGCCTGTCCGCAGCAGCCAGAAAACAGTCTGTGTTTTGGGCAGTTATGGGGGTTATTGCTAAAAACATTAGGCAAATAAGAACTAAATCTCTAATTTTGGCAGCTAAAATCATCTGCTTGAAGTTTCCGTTATATTTTTCCAAAAAAATAGCTTTTTCCAAAGATAACAAAAATAATCTCTCACGGATTATCATCTTTATCGGACGGCTTTCTGTAGCGTTGGGCATCATAGTTTCACTGCTTACGGTGTCTGTAGGATTCGGTTCCAAAGAAGCCATTAAACTCAGGATGGCCGACTTCAGCGGACATATCAATATCAAATCCAAACGTTCCAACTCGTCATATGATTCATCAGTACTGGACCGCAACGGGCTGGATCTGAAAAAAATACGGGCCAATCCGGATGTGGCCACAGCACAGAATTACGTAAGTGTGAGCGGAATCCTTCGGAATGAGCACAACTTTGCGGGCGTAGTGATGAAGGGCATAGGGAAGGATTTTGACCATGACCGTTTTAAAAAATTTCTTGTAAAAGGAACTACTCCCCTGGTCACCGAAGATGGTTATAACAACGGCGTCGTGATCTCCGAAAAGATTGCCGGTGACCTCCATTTGGGTCTGAAAGACAGCATTGTGGCCATATTCTCTAAGCAAAATCAGCAACCGCTGTACAGGAACTTCGAGGTGGTAGGTATTTATAAGACCGACATCAAGATGATTGACGACCAGTTCATTCTGGGCGACATTAACCATGCCCGGAAAATCCTTGATATGGAAAAGGATGACGTGGGCGGCATCGATATTTTCCTGAAAGATGTTAATGACATTGACAGGGAAACACCGGAGTTAGACCGCAGTGTGGGTCTGAAGAACTATACCGAAAAAGCTACGGAAAAATACCCGCAAATCGTAGACTGGATCAATATCTTCGACAATAACATAGCGGTAATCATCGTCATCATGCTCATTGTAGTGATCATTAACATCGTAATGGTGCTGCTGATCCTGATCATTGAAAGGACGAATTCGATTGGGTTGCTTAAGACCCTGGGCGCAAGCAACGGGCAGATCCGAACGCTTTTCATTTACTATACGCTGCTCATTATGGTACCCGGACTTATTTTCGGAAATCTGGTCGGTTTTACCCTGCTGGGACTTCAGAAAGTCTTTGGAGTTATAAAACTCAATCCCGAGAACTATTATATAAGCACGGTGCCGGTAGATCTTAATCCTTTGATTCCCCTTGTAATCTCTGCCGGTATTCTTATTGTTTCGGCTTTCGCGATGATTTTCCCGAGCTATCTTATCTCGAAGATTTCGCCGGTGAAATCCATTAAATACACATAAAACAAATAAATTCAGATATGAAATTTGCAAATAATATACTTGAAACCATTGGAAATACACCTTTGGTAAAACTCAATAAGGTTTTGGGCGAAGATTTTCCTGCTTTGGTTTTGGCGAAAGTGGAAACCTTTAACCCGGGAAACTCAGTGAAAGACCGCATGGCCGTAAAGATGGTAGAGGACGCTGAAAAAGACGGGCGTCTGAAGCCGGGCGGAACGATTGTAGAAGGCACCTCCGGAAACACCGGTATGGGACTGGCCCTGGCAGCTATCGTTAAGGGTTATAAATGTATTTTCGTGACCAATGACAAGCAGTCGAAAGAGAAGTGTGACATCCTGCGCGCTGTGGGTGCGGAGGTTATTGTTTGCCCTACCGATGTGACGCCGGACGATCCACGCTCCTACTATTCAGTTTCCAAAAGCCTGGCGGAGCAGACTGAAAACGGCTGGTATGTAAACCAATATGACAATCTTTCTAACCGCGAAACGCATTACGAACAAACTGCACCGGAAATCTGGGAACAGACTGAGGGTAAACTGACGCATTTTGTGGCCGGCGCCGGAACAGGGGGTACCGTCACGGGCTGCGGCAGATTCTTTAAAGAGCGCAACCCGAATATCCACATTACTGGTATTGATACTTACGGTTCCATACTAAAGGAAATTCACGAAACCGGCGAAATCCATCCGGAAAACGCCTATTCCTATATTACTGAAGGGATTGGTGAAGACATTCTGCCGGAAAACTACGACATGAGCGTCATTGACCATTTTGAAAAGGTGACGGATAAGGACGGTGCCGTCTACGCCAGGAAACTGGCTAAAGAAGAGGGTATTTTCTGCGGCTATTCAGCGGGAAGCGCCATCGCTGCACTGAAGCAGATGCAGGATAAATTCACGAAAGACGATATCATTGTAGTGCTGCTGCACGACCACGGTTCACGTTATGTAGGCAAGATCTATAACGACGACTGGATGAAACAGATGGGCTGGCTGGATTAATTTCAGAAAACAAGATTTCATAATAAACCCCTTTGGCTTTTGCTGAAAGGGTTTTTATGTAATTGTGTTCAAAGTTAAACAGCTGCAATAATACGATGATCTACGGTTATTCATCCCTACTTCCGAATATTAGATCGTCACCACTTTGGTAAAACAGGCTTCTTTTCTCTTCCCGCAGCTTCTCAATTTGCTCCAGCAGGTGGCTGATGACTTCCAGTCCCGGCAGGTTCACTTCCAGGTCGTAATGCCAGTTTACAAAGCGTTCAAAGGCGGGCAACTGCTCATAGTAAAGATATTTTACTTCGCCTTCGGTTTCCGTTAGCAGCAATCCGGATTCTTCAAGTTCATCAAAAAAATTGATTTCTATATTGTAGAGCGTTACAAGCTCCTCACGTGATATTCTCTGGCTCATTTCCTAAGTTTTTGAAGTTCGGCAAACAGTTCCTTTTCCCGCGCCGTCAGATGTTTCGGCAGCTCAATATTGTAGCTAACATACAGGTCGCCATACTGACCCTCTTTTTTGTAGACAGGAAATAAATTACCTTTCAGCAGGGCTATTGTGCCGTTCTGAGTTTCTGGTTTCACCTTAAGATTCACCTCGCCGTCCAGGGTTCTCACCTTTACGTCGCCTCCTAACATCGCGGTATAAAGATCGATAGTAACCACAGCGGCAAGGTCATCCCCGTTCCGTTTAAAGTGTGGGTCTTCTGCTATGGAGAAAGTGATATAGAGGTCGCCGTTGGGTCCGCCGTTATATCCCGGATTTCCGTGCCCGGCAAGTTTGATCTTCTGCCCGTCATGAACTCCTGCCGGAATCTTGATCCGGACTTTCTTTCCGCTGATTTCAAACGTTTGCTGATGCGTTCGTGCGGCATCTCTCAAATGAAGCTGCAGTTCTGCCGAAATATCCTGCCCCCTGAATTTCCCGGAGGCAGAGCCACGTGCATTCCTGAAGCTGCCGCTACCACCGAACATGCTCTGGAAGAAATCCGAAAAATCTTCGCCATCGCCAAAATCAGCACCTGAAAATCCACCGAAATCACCGGTGCCCTGCGCCTGCCTTTGCCTGTGTTGCTGTTGCTGTGCTCTTTCGTACTCTTCGCCATGCTGCCAGTGCTCGCCGTATTTGTCATATTTCTCACGGTTTTCGGCATTGCTCAGGACTTCATTGGCCTCATTGATTTCCTTGAACTTCCTCTCGGCCTCTTTATCGCCCGGATTCACATCCGGGTGATACTTACGTGCGAGTTTTCTGTAGGCCTTTTTTACCTCCTCGGGCGTAGCTGCTTTGGCTATTCCAAGTATTTTGTAGTAATCTATATATGCCATTTTATGTCGGGCTTTCCTCAAAATTACAGATTTTACAAGATATTTTCAATTAACTTTGAAAAAAAGTCTTTATGAATACAGTGCTGAAAAACTATTCAGGCATTCTGCTTTTACTGGCTGGGATAATTGCGGGCAGTCTTTTGGGAATTTTCTGGCCGCAGGCAGTAGAATACCTGAAGCCTCTTGGCGATATTTTCCTGAATCTTCTGTTCGTGAGTGTAGTACCGCTTGTATTTTTCGCTGTGGCCAATTCCATCGCCTCACTGGAACAGCAGTCGCGTTTCGGCAGGATTATTTTCAGCATGGTCGGGACTTTTCTTTTCACCATACTGGTCGCAGCACTTTTCACGGTAGGCGTAGTTTACTTCTTCCCTACCGAAGCGCTGCCTTCCACAGGTGAACTTCTGCCGGAAGCCTCTTCAGACGACAGCTGGAGCGACCGATTGGTCAGGTTTTTCTCGGTGGGCGAATTCACAGAGCTGTTTTCCAGGCGGAATATGCTGGCGCTGCTCATCTTCTCCTTTCTCACCGGAATGGCAGCGCGCAAAAGCGGCGCGGCAGGCCAACCTTTCAGCCTTTTTCTGGCCTCAGGGTACGAAGTCATGAAAGAACTGCTACTCATGGTGATGAAAGCTGCGCCGATAGGCTTGGGTGCTTATTTCGCCTATCAGGTAGCAACTGTTGGCCCACAGCTTTTTGGCTTCTATGCCAAGCCGCTGGGGCTTTATTATGCCGCCGGCACCGTTTATTTCATTGTCTTCTTCTCCCTATATGCATTTATGGCCAAGGGGCCGGACGGTATCCGCAAATTCTGGAAAAACAATATCTATCCGGGTCTCACCGCCGTCTCCACCTGCAGCAGTTTTGCTACAATGCCTGCTAACCTTCAGGCCACATCAAGGATAGGCGTTCCTTCAACAATAGCCAATATCGTTATCCCTTTGGGCAGCACCTTACACAAAGACGGTTCGTCCATGTCGTCCATCATCAAGATCTATGTGGCTTTCCTCATTATCGGTCAGGATTTTTTTGACCCAATTAACTTACTCTTAGCTTTAGGAATCACTGTCTTTGTAAGCATAGTCGCCGGAGGAATCCCCAATGGCGGATATGTGGGTGAAATGCTTATGATATCGGTGTACCAACTCCCGGTAGAAGCCATTCCGGCAGTGATGATCCTGGGAACTTTGGTTGATCCGCTGGCTACACTGTTAAATTCAACAGGAGATACGGTGGCATCCATGCTGGTGACAAGGATTTCCGGTGAGAAGTTTACTGAGGGTGAAGAATTGCCTCTTTAAGCGTTAAAGAGATCCACTATTATTAGTAGGTTTAAGTGCGGAATCGTAAATTGAGCCTCCATTAAATCAAAAAAATATTTTATGCAGATAGACATCAGGAAACTGGCTATAGAAGATTATGAAGAATTACGGGAAACCATGCAGAAGGCGTATCCTACAATGTCCGAGAGTATTTGGTCGCGGAAAAGCATACAGAAACTGCTTCGCATTTTCCCGGACGGACAGGTATGCATCACGGTAGACGGAAAGATCGCGGCCGTATCTCTGGCGCTTATTGTTCAGTACAAACTGTTCGGTGACGACCATACTTACAAGGAAATTACAGGAAATTATACATTTAATACCCATTCTGATACGGGTGATGTGCTTTACGGAATAGAAGTTTTTGTGGATCCTGAGTACCGGAAATTAAGGCTCGCACGCCGTCTCTACGATGTACGGAAGGAACTTTGCGAAACCCGCAACCTGAAATCCATTATGGTGGGCGGCCGCATCCCCAACTACCATTTGCACAGCGCCGAATTTTCACCGCGCGAGTACATACAGAAAGTGCGGAATAAGGAAATCTATGATCCTGTATTGAGCTTCCAGCTGGCCAACAATTTTCTGCCCGTACGTATCCTGAAAAATTACCTGCCGGAAGACCTGCACTCCAAGGAAAATGCGGTTCTGCTGCAGTGGAACAATATTTATTACAGCAACAAGCCTAATACGATGCAGGATTCTGTAATCCGCCTGGGACTTGTGCAGTGGCAGATGAGGCATTTTAAGACCATTGACGCCTTTTACGAGCAGATTGAATTCTTTGTGAATGTAATGGCCGATTACAAGTCCGATTTCATTATGTTTCCTGAACTCTTCAACACACCTCTTCTGGCACCCTTTAACCACCTTTCTGAAAGGGAAAGTATGCTTAAGCTTGCGGAACTGACGGAAGAAATAAAGAATAAGATCTCCGAGCTGGCCATTGGCTACAACATCAACATCATAGCCGGCTCCATGCCGATTGTGGAAAATGATGACCTGTACAATATAAGCTACCTGCTTCACCGCGACGGTAAGATAGACGAGCACCGCAAAATACACATTACTCCCAATGAGAAGAAATTTTATGGGATGAAAGGTGGTAATGAGATTAAAGTAATTGACACCGACTGCGGAAAAGTTGGTTTGGTGATCTGCTACGACGTGGAATTTCCTGAGCTGCCCAGGATCCTGGCCGACCAGGGCATGAAAATCCTGTTCGTTCCCTACCTAACCGACACGCAAAACGCCTATACACGGGTGCGGCACTGCGCTGCGGCACGGGCGATTGAGAATGAGTGTTATGTGGCCATAGCCGGTTGTGTGGGCAATCTGCCGGGGGTGAACAATATGGACATTCAGTTCGGACAGGCGGCGGTATTCACACCATCAGATTTTGCCTTTCCATCCAATGCAATTAAAGGTGAAGCCACTCCGAATACAGAAACCACGCTGATCGTGGATGTAGACCTCAACTTACTTAAGGAACTTCACCACTACGGTGCGGTACGGACGATGAGCGACCGAAGAACTGATCTTTACGATACGGTAAATTTAAAGGGTGAGATGGAATAGTCTGAACTGTTATAACGCAAATACAAAGGCCACTCCTCAGGAATGGCCTTTCTTCTTGATTTTATGTATCGGATTGCTTCACCCATTTTCCATAGTCAGGAACAGCTTCTTCCTCCCAGTTGGCCAGCAGATGTTCAAGTCCGGACTTCAGCTCATCGCCACTCATAGCGGTACCGTGGCCGGGTACAAGTGTAGTTGGATTCAGCGCTGCAAGCTTTCGGACTGAATTTAAAGCACCAGGCCAGTCGGCAGTCAGGTAAACCGGGGGGCCGCAAACCTCTTCCTTCTGCACCAGAACTCTGTACATTGAATCCTGTCTAACAGTTATCAGCGCATCCGCAGATATCAGTACGCCGTCAGACTCACGGAAAAGCGCAATCTGTCCCGGTGAATGTCCCGGCACATGGATCCATTGCCAGTAGGACAGAAAAGGTACAGATCCTTCCGGAATTTCCTTTAAAACCTCCTGAATGTTTACTGGTTCATTCGGATAATAAACCGAAATTTTGGCCAGAAGGCCTCCTTCCACGCTAACATCAGGCTCCGGATAAGCCTGCTGTCCGGTCAGGAAAGGAAACTCAAGCGGATGTGCGTATACGGGCACCTTCCACTCCGCCACCAAATCCACAATGCTCCCCACATGATCGAAATGTCCGTGGGTCAGAATAATTGCTTTTGGCGGATTGTTTTCACCAAAACGTTCCTTTGTAACTTTAAGAATTTCGCGGCTGGAGAATGGCATTCCGGCATCCACCAGCACCCAGTCCGAATCCGGGTGGCCAATCATTACCAGATTTACAATTTGATTAGTGTAATAGGCCACGTCCGGTCTTACTTCACGCAGTTTCCCATTGTCCACGGATGTCATCGGGATGATCTTATTGTCTTTACTTTGTTTCATAATTGTGATTTTTATGAAAAACGGCAAATAAAGTGCCGTGGGAACGAAAGGTTATAGCTTATTGTAAAGCTCTGACCAGGGAAGAATCTACGCAGAATGAATGGCAGTGGGATACTATGCAATCTATTCTAATCTACAAAAGTTTCCGCGTTACGCTTCTTGTTCTTCTAACCGGACACTGCGCGGCGACCAAAACAGAGGGAAACTCCAACTTAACTGATGTCAAATTTTCTTTTTTAAGCAATCCACAAATTCAGAGTTCTAACAATTTTCCAATTCCCGTCAAATTTTTTGAGAATGTAAGCCGTTCCCTCTCCATAAATCCCACTATGATGATGATTTACTTCGATATATGCGGTTTTTCTATCCTGACTAAAATAGATGTCTGAAAATTCTAAATATGCGTATGAATTTCCATTTCTTCGATCATCATTAATATCTGCAATAGAAGCGTTTATAAATTTATTCTTTATAGACTCACCTATTTCGGTAATTCGACTTTCTTGATTTTGATATATGAAATATTTATAATCAGATTTAAGGATGTACTTTTCAGAATTATAATCTGGCTTTCCATCGGGTCCAATTGGTAAAAAATAATCTTCAAAGCTCTTAATAGTAGATTTTTTAAAATCTTTACCAATTTTCATTATTGAACTTGCTATTCTATTTTTAGTCGGATCATTCTTTTCTGCCTGGAAGTTATTAAAAGAAATAATTTCTTCAATAATTAAATCATTGTCCTTTTGATTTCCTATATAGGTGATTTTTGAAAGTGAACAATTAATTAATAATATGGAGAACAACAAAAAGGCAATTATTTTCATAAAATGTCTGCTAACTCCCAAATATACGCAAGTATATTAATTCTGTTAGAAGTCACCTTAAAATTCGAGCTTGCATTAGCAAACTTGCTTCACCGAATTTTATATTAATACTGCTATGCCAAAGGTGTTTTGTCAGCCTAATTCATAAAATCATCTGCCCTAAAAACCAAACCGCAGAACTCTAAAGTTAGATTCCTGCGGAATGACAAAATGCTGAATAGTGATTCTGTCATTTTACGGGCAATAATCCTTATTTATACGCCTCAATCGCTTTGTTGATAAGATCTACCTGCTGATTGATCGTTGGGCTGCCCGGATTGGTTTTCAGCACGCTCATTTTTTTCTGAAGTCCGTCTTTCAACATTTGGCTGATCATCATTTTGGCCTGAGGGTTCTGCGCGATCTGACCTTTTGCCTGAATTAGGATTTTGGTAAGGTTCCCGGTGGCCTTCAGATTGTCTGAGGTCATAATCCAGTTAAAACCTTCCTCAGCGCTGGCACCCAGTTCGGGGTTCTGGAACTTGATGAAAGGATAAAAGGCAACTGTAGCAGCAATCGCATGCATTTGCTTTTCGATCTTATTTTTAACAATAAGCGGTACAAGCTGCGTCATCAGCTCCTCACCGGCATTTTCCAGGTCAATCTTATCGGCCAGGGCAGCAACTCTTGAAGGATCTATTCCGGCAATGGCGGCCAGTGAACTGGCTTTAACAGAATTGGAAACAGCTTCTATTCCTTTCTCGAATACCGGCAGGTACTTTTTGTTCCTGGTCTTTGCCAGGGCAGATATGGCTGCAGCCTGCACCAGCGTTTTAGGATCGTTGGAGGCTAGTTTTTCAACCTCAACAAGGGCCGCCTTGCTGTGATCTGCTTTTGACAAATCAAGACCAGCCAGCGCACGCATCCGGATTCGGAAGTTCGCGTCTTTCAATGCAGCAGTAAGTGTTTTCAATGAGGCTGAGTTGGCAGAATTTTCAGACGCATTGTCCACAGCTTTATAACGGCTGAGAAACTCTTTGGAAGCAGTATACTGCATGAAAAACTGTTCCGGAGTTTTGTTCTCAGTAATTTCCCCCAGCAGCACACCGTCTGCATTCAGATTGATGAAATCCGGATTCTTAGTTACCGGGAAGCTGAAGATATTTCGTGATTTCGCGTTCACCCAAACGTTCCTTCGTGTGGGTTTACCGTTTTCATAGACATCCACAGCCAGCGGAAATTCAAAAGCGTCACCTGCCTGGTTCTGGCTTAAGGTAACTGTTACCTGTTTTTTAACAGGTTCGTAAGTACTTGTATAAGAAATTTTGGGATGTCCGCTGCCGTAAAACCACTGGTTAAAGAACCAGTTCAGATCCTTGCCAGACACTTTTTCCAAAGAAAGCCGCACCTGTGAGGCTTCGCCAGTACCGTACTCATTGG
>CAYXUO010000083.1:0-9553 GCA_964468335.1 uncultured Chryseobacterium sp.
TACGTACTGCAGATTTTGGCCTAATAAGTAGGACGAAATATAAGTTCCTCTTCATGTTTAGCATCGGGTTCAACAATTAGTTTCTTCGGGTTATCGGGATCGGTTTTCAGTCGGTAATGGGTAACCACGGCACATTCCTTGGCAAAACCTTCAGCGTTTTGCTCTTCTGCTTCAAACATGCTTTTAGGTACAAAAAGCGGAAAGTAAGCATTCTGGTGACCGGTTTCCTTAAACATTCGGTCCAGCTCGTCACGCATTTTTTCCCAGATGGCATAACCGTAAGGTTTGATTACCATGCATCCGCGTACCTGAGAATTCTCTGCCAGGTCCGCTTTCACTACCAATTCATTATACCACTTGCTGTAATCCTGTCCTCGTGAAGTTAATTTTGCCATTTTCTTACCAAATTTTTATAAAACCAATTTAACTTTCGCCTTTTTCCGAATCTAAATTAAACACGTATATTTACGATATTAATTACGTTTGGTGCCGCGAAAGCGGTGCAAAGATATTTAAAATTAAAATTTCTATATGCTATGAAAAATTATATAATTGAAAATCTGTCCCGGAAACTGCGCTCCAGAATGCTGTTGGCTGTGGCGGGCAGTTTTATACTGATGTCCTGCGGAACCCAAATGGGTGGCTACAGTGAGACAGATGGAGTGTATTACGATCCTAACCGCGACACCCTACCGGAGGGTGTGGTGCTCGATAACCGCGGCAACCAGGTTGGCGAATATTATGAATACAATGACGCACAGGTGATCGATGATGTACGGGAACGAAGCTGGCAGGAAAACAGTAAATACTGGGACGATAATGCAACCTCCTCGGACTGGGGTGCGTATGCAGGGTCCGAAACCAACTTTTATCAGGATAACTGGGGATGGGGAATGCCGTTCGGTTTCCACAGTCCGTTTTATGGCCCCGGATTCCGTGTAGGAATGTCCTGGGGATGGGGTTCTCCCTGGGGTTGGTATGATCCTTTCTGGGGCTACAGCCCATATAATAACTGGGGGTGGTATAATGGCTTTTATCCATATGGCTGGGGTTCTCCTATGTATGGATACTACAATCCTTACTTTGCACCTGCGTACCGCTATCAGCGAAGTGGGGCAAACGGTAGAATGTATAATTCTTATCAGGGGTCACAGGGCCTGCTAAAGCAGGGAGGCAACAGTGGCTTCAGAAACCAGGGTGCATCCGGACTCCGCAATACGAATCAGCAGTCAGGTGATTATTCACCGCGGTTCAGAACTCCGGCCCAAAGACCTAATATGCCACAGCAAAATCAGCCCAGAGCCATACCAAGGAACCGTCCGGACTTTAATAACCAACAGCAAAGTGCTCCAAGAACTGTAGAACCGCGTACAAGATCCAATGACAGTGGTGGGTTTAGGTCAGGTGGATTTAACAGTGGCGGTTCGTCTTCCGGCGGTGGCTTCAGGTCTGGCGGCAGTACCGGTGGTGGAATGCGTTCAGGTGGCAGATAGTCTTAAAAATTAACTGAGAATAACAATGATAAAAAAATCTTTAGCAGTATTAACTGTAGCTGCAGTTTTCTTTGCGCAGGCGCAGGATGTCTCAACTCTTAAAAACACAGTTGATGTGTATTCAAACAGTTCACTCGGAAGTTCAGCGAAGTGGAATGCAATGGCAGGTTCTGCCGGTGCATTGGGTGGCGATGCTACTGCGCTGATGAATAACCCAGCGGGTTTAGGGGTGGCTATTTCCAGTAATATTGGCGGTACATTAGGGGTAAGTAATTACAAAAATTTCAGCACTTCCGGCAGTTCGTCCGCTTCCTTCAGTAATACAATGGCAGATCTGACCAATGCAAATGGTGTAGCCTCCTTCCAGCTGCTTACTGAGACTCCGTGGAAATTTGTAAACCTAGGTGTCAATATAAGCAGCCGTAATCTGGATTCTTATGCCGAAACACCCGGCAATGCTAATATTATTATTCCGAAGCAGCTGGAAGATGAACTTGGAACACCACTTACCGGTAACCTAACTTATCTTGGCCATGGTTATGACCGAACCGGTCTTCAGACCAAAATGAGCGTCGGTATCGGTGCCAATTACGACAATTCACTTTTTGTAGGTGCCGGTCTTAATTTCCACTCCAGCAATCTTGAGCAGTTCGATACCGCACGGTTCAGGCTGGATCTGGACGGTTCAGTGGCTGAATATGATAAACAGTATACCCCTTTCAGTGAACTTGGAAGCGGATTTTCAGCCAGTGTAGGGGTCATTGGTAAACTGAATAATCAATTCCGTCTTGGTGCAGCACTGGAAACTCCTACCTGGTGGCAGGTTGAACGCGTTTACACAGATCATTACACCGATGTTGATGGTTTTATTTCGTACGAAACACTGGCCGAAGACAGAACTTTTACTTCTCCGCTCAAGGCCACGCTAAGTGCGGCTTTTGTTCCGAATAAAAATTTCTCACTGAATGTGGATTACGGTCTGGGACTTACGAAACCTAAGTATAAGGTGCAGGGTCCTGCCGAAACTGAACTGAACGGATTTTTTGCAGATCACAGTACCGCCAGTTCAGAAATTAAGGTGGGTGCAGAATATCGTATTAAAGCATTAAGGCTGAGAGGTGGTTTTGCCCATGCAAGCAATCCTTTTGATGCCGTAACCCTTGCTTCATATAACAATGCGAATGGGACCATCGGAAACCAGACCTTTGATAATCTGATTCTTGGAAGCAGAAACACACTCGGACTGGGTGCAGGTTATGATTTCAAATCGTTCTATATTGATCTGGCTTTTCAGAATATGAATTCAGAATATACCAATCCTTTCCTTTTTGGCAGCGTGATTGATGATTCGCCAAGGTATACAACAGGCTATCACAGCGGTAACTTCGATATTTCTGAGGAAGTTTCAGCGGTATCCAACGTGAAAAATACGCAGAATAATCTCTTCCTTACTTTAGGCTGGAAGTTTTAAGACGCAGACAATGCGCATAAATATAAGATACTCCGGCTTATGCCGGAGTTTTTTTTTAATGATGATGGAAGCTGTGACCCAACATAGCGAGGGCAACACCCAGCACCACCAGCCCAATCTTGGACCAGTTTACATTATGATTCCTGTTGCTTTCAAAAATAATAACAGAAGAGATGTGCAGGAATATACCGCCTACCACGGCCATGAAGTAGGGTTGTAGCTCCGGGTCGAAGTAAGCTCCCAAAATCATCCCGAGTGGGGAAGCCAGGGCGAACATGCTGATGATGAGCCAGGAGTTGCGCGAGAATTTCTTGCTTTTGAAAAGGAAAGCTCCCAAAATAAAGGAGATGGGCAGATTATGAAAGATAATGCCCTGCAGGTATGGTGAAAATACGTGGGTTTCATATGCCAGTGGAAAGCCTTCAATAAAGGCATGCACAAACATTCCCAAAATAAGTGCCACCGGAAGAATGCCATGTTCCGAGTGGTGGTGAAAATGCCCGTGCTCAAAACCTTTGGTTAGATGTTCCAAAACCATTTGTAGCAGTACGCCCGCAATAACCCAGATGCCGATATTTTCTACATCAGCCTCGTAGATGGATGGGAACACTTCATTCACGCATATAGTAATCAGAAAACCCGCGCTCAGGATAAGCAGGTTTTTGGCAAACTTTTCTTTGGTGCCGAAGAATTTTCCCAGCAAAACTCCCGTCACTACGCTGAGGATGAGCAAAAAGATAATTATCATATTATTTAGCTGTCCGATTTTTTTCTGAAAACATTAATACAGCGCGGAGAGGTATTGGGGTCAAAGGGTTCCAGGTGATAATTTCCGTACACCTTCACGAGTTCAAACCCAAACTCCTTACCGTATTCTTCTATTTCCGACGGTTCATGAAGTTTAACCTTTTCAAAGAAATGATGATTTTCCCCCTTGTCGGTAAAGTTGATGTCCTTAATGATATGCTGATCCACAATCCGTTTCTTTATATCAAAATCAATATGTCCTTTGGTCTGCATTTCCTGCGGTACAAGCGTATTCTTTACCCAGGTTTCATTTAGAAAATCAAGCACAAAAAAGCCACCGTCGTTAAGCACGTTTCGCACTGAGCGAAATACCCTGCGGTCATCATCTTCGTCCTCAAAATAGCCAAAGCTCGTGAAAAGGTTCAGTACCGCGTCCACTTTTGTAGATGAAACGGAGGGGTAGATCTCGTCTCTCATATCGTGCACATCAAATTTTAACTTTACCTGCCCGTCATTCTGTACCGGATCAATTTCAAACTGTTTATTATGCGTTATACTTTCGCGGGAAAGGTCCAGACCGAGGACGTCATAACCTGCTTTATTCAGAAAAACAGAATGTCTTCCTTTTCCGCAGCCAAGATCAATGATTTTAGATTTTAACGGCAGCTGCAACTCTTTCAGGAGTAATGAAATAAAATTTTCCGCTTCTTTAAAATCGCGGTCTTTGTAAAGTATATGATAATAAGGGGTATCAAACCATGTTTCGAACCATGCCATTCTGCAAAAATAACTAAATTTGCAGTCGGTAAACCAGAAAGTCCCGGATTTTTAAAGCTGCACCAACGATAAGTGCTCACACTGGACTATGCGAATATACCGCAATACAATTATGGATACAGAAAATTTACAGATACAGATTAAAACTTTTTTCGGTCTGGAACAGGTGCTTGCCGAAGAGGTGAGGAAATTAGGCGGCAGAAATGTCGAAATTAAAAACCGTGCAGTTAACTGCGAAGGA
Source organism: uncultured Chryseobacterium sp. (assembly GCA_964468335.1). GTDB lineage: Bacteria > Bacteroidota > Bacteroidia > Flavobacteriales > Weeksellaceae > Marnyiella. The sequence goes on from CAYXUO010000083.1 coordinate 4,730, forward strand.
GACCTGGGATTTCTGTACAAACTCAATTACTCGGCACGTACGGCGCTTAAGATCATGATTCCACTGCTTACTTTCAAGGCTTGGGACGAAAACCGTTTTTACGATAAACTTTATGAGTTTCCCTGGGACGACTATATGCGCGTAGACCAGACCTTCGCCATTGATACCACTATCTATTCCGACCGTTTCCGTCACTCACAGTTTATGGCGCAGAAGATGAAAGATGCCATTGTAGACAGTTTCAAGTTCAAATACAGAAAAAGACCGGATGTAGATGCCCGCGATCCCGATATTAAATTTCATCTTCATATAGACAGGGAATTGGTTACGGTATCTATCGATTCCGCAGGTGATCCGCTGTTCAAGCGGGGTTACCGCCGCGAACAAGGCGAAGCTCCGATCAATGAAGTGCTGGCAGCAGGTATGCTTCAGTTGGCTGGCTGGGACGGTAAAGGGAATTTCCTGGACCCGATGTGTGGTTCCGGTACACTGCTTATAGAGGCGGCGATGATTGCTATGGATTTGCCGGCGCAGATTTTCCGTAAAAAATTCTCCTTCCAGAACTGGAAAAATTATGATGATGAATTATTCCAGAAGATAAAGGAGGTCCGTATAGAGCGCGTAAAGGAGTTCACCGGCAAGATTGTAGGTTATGACCTGGATTCCGATATGCTGAATGCCGCGCATCTTAATATTGAAGCCGCCGAAATGGAAGATGTGATTGAGGTGAGAAGACAGGATTTCTTTGAATCAAAGAAAGAGCTGTTCCCGCTGCTTATGGTATTTAATCCGCCTTACGATGAGAGAATTGAAATCACCGAAGACGATTTCTACAGAAAGATAGGCGATGCCTTCAAGAAAAGCTACCCGAACACCCTGGCCTGGTTTATCTCATCTGATCTGGACGCGGCCAAGAAAGTGGGTCTTAGACCTTCAAGAAAAATAAAACTGTACAACGGCAAGCTGGAATGCCGATTCCTGCAGTTCGAGATGTACGAAGGTACCAAGAAGATCCATAAACTGGCCGGCAAGCAGCCGGAGTAAATATTGGCAGCATTGATAAACGTTTCGGTCATCATCGCCATCTACAACCGTAAGGAAGAACTTTACGAGTTGCTGAAATCCCTGTCCCTGCAAACGGATCCCAATTTTGAGGTGGTGATTGTGGATGATGGCTCGCTGCTGGACCTTCGGCCCACGGTTAACCTGTTCGCTGAAAAACTGGATATTAAATTCTTCAGGAAAGATAACTCGGGACCCGGACTCTCCCGGAATTACGGTGCCCGACGAGTAACTTCCGCGAACGATGAAAATCACTGGCTGGTTTTTGTAGATTCGGACGTCATTGTGGAGAAGGATTATATCGGAAACATTAAAAGCAATGTAATTACCTCCGAATGTGACGCCTTTGGCGGTGCCGATAAGGCTCATAAGGGCTTTAATCTGATGCAGAAAGCCATTTCCTATTCCATGACGTCGGTCTTTACAACAGGCGGAATCCGCGGTTCTAATAAGGCGGTAAGCCGCTTCCAGCCACGCAGTTTCAATATGGGTGTGAGGAAGTCAGCCTTTGATAAAGTAGGAGGTTTTTCTGAGATGCGCATCGGCGAAGATCCGGACCTTTCCATGACGCTTTGGGAAAACGGATTCAAAACTGCTTTTTTTGATGACATTGGTGTGTATCACAAGCGGCGTGTTGACTTCGGGAAATTCTCCAAACAGGTTTATCAGTTTGGCTGTGCCAGACCGATTCTCAATCAGAGGCATCCGGAGTATGTGAAAATATCATTCGCATTTCCGACTTTATTCCTGCTGGGTTATATACTGGGTTTTATTGAATATTTTATTCTGGGCAAAGGTTTCTTACTTACCATGTACGGATTCTACACATTCCTGGTGTTCTTCCATGCCATGTACAAAACGCGGAATATCAGTGTAGCCTCAATGGCCATTATCTCCACTTACATCCAGATGTTTTCCTATGGCTACGGATTCCTGAAGTCCTGGTTCCTCCTCAATATTCTAAGAATGAAGCCTGAAGAGGCTTTTCCCAAGCATTTTCATAAAAGTTAAATTTAGTTTTTAATGCGATATTTGGAGGAATAGTAAATATGTAAAAGCTATTAAAGTATATTTCCCATTAAATTTTAGACATCAAGTGAAGGCTATGTTTTGAATTAATTTTGAGAGGCAGTCTCACATCATTTTTCTCTACTAGAAAATAGAATATGTTATTAATAATAAATCCTTACTTTGAACGGTCATTATTCAGTTTTATATTTGGGATAGTTTTACTGATTATTTCGCTTATCTGTTATTTACCTTATTACAATGGCAAGAAAGCCAAGCCCGTATATGGTATTAAAAGAGAAAAAAGAATAGATTATTTAAAGGACGGAATCAGGGTATTGTTCTATACCCGACTGAAAGGATTTATATTTTTCGGTTTTTTCTTGATTTTGATGTCTGTGGTTTTTTTCATACTTGGCCTGGTTGAATAGTTGAGCAAAAAGCTGTAGAGACCACCAATTATAGTTCTAACGGTAGCTACGGTTCATTAATATCTTAATATAAATACAGTGGCTGATAGCGTAGATTTATCCCTTGTAATACTAGTGGTCATATGAACTTCAAAAATATATGGATACGAACTATTTTGCTCCTAACGGATTGATAATAAGAATAATTAGATGAATAATTTAGCTAATATGCCATGATAATAAAAGCCAAAGAAGTTTATATTTTAATTCTATTCTTTTTTATTTCTTGTAAAAAACAACATATAGAATATTTTGATGATGGAAAAATTAAATACATCAAAACAACAGAAAATGGGATTCTCCACTTTAGGAGATTTGATCAAGAGGGGAATGTAGCAATTATGGGAAAGTTTAAAGATAAGCAGCTGATTGACACTCTTTTTGCTCGTGATCAAGATTTTAATTATATTGTAAAAATTGATAGTTCAGATAACGAATTCATTTACGGAACATATATTTCAAAATACTCAACCGGTAAAATTTCGAAGATTTCACCTTTACGATACACAAAAAGTTTAGAAATTGACAGTATATTGTCCTCGCCCTTATTGTTTGGCAAGGAAAAACTCTATAAACCTGACGGCGAGAAAGGAAGAGAAAGATACTATGAGATAAATGGTAAAGCATCGGAACTTGTCACTGAGAGAATTTATGACGAATCATTGAAATAGGTACGTCTGGTAGGGATGTAATTAGTGCATCAAAAAGGACACTTTTCAGTGTCCTAATTTTTAGTCATTCAGCAGTCTTTCAATTTTCTGCGAAAGTTTATCGGCATTGGGCAGCATTTCCTTCTCAAGCACAAGGTTGATGGGGACAGCCGGCAAATTCAATGAGCCTACGGCCTCAACCGCGGCATCCAGATGTTTGAAACAGTTGTTTGTGATCCTGTGCGCAAATGCTTCCGCAAACGAGTTCTGGATCTGCTCTTCGGTAAGGACGATACATTTTCCGTGGAGTTTTACCCTTTCGAATACCAGGTCTTCATCCAGCGGAATCAGAGTTCTAAGATCGATGATCTCCACACGGCCGGCAAATTTCTTAGCTGCTTCCTTCGCCCAGAAAACGCCCATCCCGTAAGTTACAACAACCATTGTTCGGCCCTTTTCAGTTTCCGAAGGATCGGCTTCAAGAAGAATGTTCGCTTTACCTAACGGCAGGATATAGTCCTCATCCGGTTCTACTGTCTTTGCATCCTCCGTTCCGGGAACTTTGCTCCAGTACAGTCCTTTATGTTCCAGCATAATTACAGGGTTCGGGTCGTAGTATGCAGCTTTCAGCAAGCCTTTAAAGTCGGCGGCATTACTTGGATAGGCAATCTTGATTCCTTTAATGTTTGCCAAAATGCTCTCCACACTTCCGCTGTGGTAAGGGCCACCGCCGCCATAGGCACCGATAGGTACTCTTATGATATTGCTTACGGGGAACTTGCCCTGCGAAAGATAGCAGGATTTTGATATTTCGGTGATCAATTGATTGATCCCCGGGTAAATATAATCAGCAAACTGAACTTCCACGATCGGTTTCAGTCCAACGGCACTCATTCCGGCGGTGGAACCGATGATGTATGCTTCCTGGATCGGGGTGTTGAAGACACGTTTCTTTCCAAATTTCTGACCCAGCGTCACGGTTTCGCGGAATACACCACCGATTCTTTCGCCCACATCCTGGCCGTAAAGAAGAGCTTCCGGATGCTTCCACATCAGTTCCTGGATCGCGTGAATAGCAGCATCAACCATAACGATTTTTTCGCCACCTTTCGGTTCGCGTATGCCGCTTTCTTCGGTAATTGGTGTGGGAGCAAAAACATGATCTGCTACCGTTTCAGGTTTTGGATCTTCGGCAGCGATGGCTTTCTGGAATGCTTCTTCGGCCTCAATCCGCGCTTTTTTAGTGATCTGCTTAAGCACTTCCTCCGTAACGCCTTCCTCCAACAGGTAACTTCTGAGGATGTCACCCGGATCTTTGGCGCGGTGCTTCACAAGGTCGGCATCATCACGGTAGAATTCACGTCGTACACCGGAAGTGTGATGACCTATAAGCACAGTTTTTGCGCACACCAGCATTGGTTTACGTTCTGTACGTACGAAATCCACGGCTTCTTTCATCGCTTCATAACTCGCTACGAAGTCGGTTCCGTCTACACGCATTCTGTTCAGACCTACAAATCCGGCCGCAAAATCATAAGCGTCTGAAGTCCTTGCTTCTTCTTTTGTAACAGAAATTCCCCATTCATTATCCTGCACCAGGAAAATAACAGGAAGCTGGTGGAGCGCTGCAAACT
>CAYXUO010000084.1:0-3631 GCA_964468335.1 uncultured Chryseobacterium sp.
GAAGCGACTCTCAATATATCCGGCCTCTTGATAAAGATGTGGAAGAGGTGTTTGATGCCCGTAAGAACAAGCTTTTTGCTTCAGGAGAATGTGCGCGCTTCCTGTTCAAAAATGCAGGTGATGAAACCGTGGGTCGGGTGGCCGTGTTCGTGAATCCAAAATATGAGCAGGATCAGCCTACCGGCGGCATTGGCTTTTTCGACTGCCAGGACTGCCAGGAAACGGCAAATTATATTTTTGACTATTGCCGGGACTGGCTCAGTAAACGGGGAATGGAAGCGATGGACGGCTCTATCAATTTTGGTGAACGGGATAAATTCTGGGGCATACTTACAGAGGGCTTTACAGAGCCGCTTTACGGGATGAACTATAATGCTCCTTATTACCGCAGGCTTTTTGAAAATTACGGATTCAAGATATATTATAACCAACTCTGCTACAGCAGGCCAGTACAGGGCGAAGTTTCACGCGTCTTCCGCGTAATGCACAGCAAACATGCAAGAAATCCGGCCATTACCGCCAAACCGCTCAAAAAGGACAATCTTGAAAAATTTGCTGCAGACTTTACTGAGGTTTATAACCGGGCCTGGGCCAGCCACGGCGACGGGAAAGTTCTGGAATACAGAAAAACTCTTAAGATGTTTACCAGTATGAAACCCGTTATAAACGAACATATTTCATGGTTTGTATATGAGAATGAAAAACCCATTGCCATATGGATGAATATCCCCGATATGAACCAGTGGTTTAAATATCTGGACGGAAAATTCGGCGTAGTGCAAAAGCTTAAATTTCTCTGGTTGAAGCGTTACAGAAAAAACACCAAGATGGTGGGCATCGTTTTCGGAGTGGTGCCGGAATGGCAAAGAACAGGTATAGACGGATATATGATTTGGGAAGGAACACAGCACCTGAGAGAACACACTGATTTTGAAACAACGGAACTGCAGTGGATTGGAGACTTTAACCCAAAAATGATAAGAATTGCGGAAGCACTGGATACTGTAGTTACAAGAAAACTGGCTACTTACCGATATCTGTTTAATCCCAATAAAGAATTTAAGGCACATCCCGTACTATAATTGCTGTTGCGACGTCATTTTGCAGGATAAAATATTACGCCGCCGGCTAAACAATCCCGGGTTCTATAAAAAAAAATTATCTTCGTTTACTAAATGCTGACTAAATGAATGCTGAAAAGGAGAGACTGCAAAAACCGGAATGGAAAAAATGGGGACCTTATGTAAGTAACAGACAATGGGGAACTGTGCGCGAGGACTACAGCAACAATGGAAATGCCTGGGGTTACACCAATTTTTTTGATGCCACAAGCCGGGCTTACAGATGGAGTGAGGATGGAATAGCTGGTATATGTGATCATAAACAACGGCTGTGCTTTGCCTTTTCGTTTTGGAACAAAAAGGATTCACTTGTAAAGGAACGCTTCTTTGGTCTCAGCAATCATGAGGGTAATCACGGCGAAGATGTAAAGGAGATTTACTACTACCTGGACAATACCCCCACGCATTCCTACATGAAGATGCTGTACAAGTATCCGATTAACGCCTTTCCTTATGATGAACTCATCACTGTAAATGCACGCAGAAATAAAAAGGAACCAGAATTTGAACTTACCGAAACCGGCATCTTTGAAAACGATGCCTATTTCGACCTGTTTATAGAATATGCAAAGTATGATCATAACGACATTCTGATCAGACTCACCGCTGTAAACCGCAGCCAGCAGAAAGCACCTCTTATAATCATGCCTACTGTTTATTACCGGAACAACTGGGCCTGGGGCAACGGAACTTACGAGCCCGGCATGAGGGCCGGTGAAGCCGGAAGTATAGAAATTGACCATGACAGTATAAGTGTTAAGAAACTTTATGCCCGCGACCAGAACAGTGAATCACTCTTCTGTGCCAACGAGACCAACAGCAGTAAGATTTCCGGAACAGCATCGCAGGCAAAATATTTTAAAGACGGCATCAATGATTTCATAGTTCATGGAAAACCAGAAGCTGTAAATCCTGAAAAGACAGGAACCAAGGCCTGCTTCCTGGTAAACACTGAACTGGATGCCGGCGAAAGCAGGACATTTGATTTCCGACTCACTCCACATGAGTTGGAAAACCCTTTTTACGGTTTCGATGAGGTTATGCAGCAGCGTACACAGGAGGCCGATGAATATTACAGTATCTTTCAGTGTGACATCCCGGATGAGGACGAAAAAAACATACAGAGGCAGGCCTTTGCGGGGTTGCTCTGGAACAAACAGTTCTACCATTACAATGTTTCCAAATGGCTGAAGGGAGACCCTAAGCTGGAGGCACCCCGTAATTTTAAAGGGCATGTAAGAAACCGGGAATGGGAGCACATGCAGAACAAAGATATTATTTCCATGCCGGACAAATGGGAATATCCATGGTTCGCAACCTGGGATCTTGCGTTTCACTGTGTTCCCTTTGCGCTCATTGATTCACAATTTGCAAAAGACCAGTTGCGACTTCTGACAAAAGAGTGGTATATACATCCTAACGGCCAGCTCCCGGCTTATGAGTGGGATTTCAGTGACGTTAATCCACCGGTTCACGCGTGGTCTGCCTTTCGGGTTTATAAAATTGATGAAAAAATAAACGGCAAACCCGATGTTCCGTTTCTGGAAAGTGTTTTCCAGAAATTACTGCTCAATTTTACCTGGTGGGTAAACCGAAAGGACAAGAACGGCAATAATGTTTTTGGCGGAGGATTTCTGGGTCTGGATAATATAGGTGCCTTCGACAGGAATATGGTCTTTAGGAACGGGGATCACCTGGAACAGGCCGACGGTACAAGCTGGATGGCCATGTTTGCCCTCAATATGATGCGAATTTCAATGGAACTTGCTCTGCACAATCCTGTGTACGAGGACATGGCTATAAAGTTTTTTGAACATTACCTTTATATTGCCGAAGCCATGGAAAATATAGGTGATGCCAAAGGAGGTCTTTGGAATGAGGAGGACGGATTCTTCTACGATGTGCTTCAACTTAACGACGGCGACTCCATATCTTTACAACTCAGAAGCATCGTAGGTCTTATTCCTATGTTCGCAGTGGAGATTATAGAGCATCATACACTGGAGAAACTGCCCAACTTCACCAAAAGAATGGACTGGATCCTGAAAAACAAACCTCAGCTGGCCAACCTTGTTTCACATTGGGAAGTTGAAGGGCAAGGCGGCAAACACCTTATGAGCATCCGTCGGAAAACCAGACTTTCCAGAATCCTGAAAAGAATGGTGGACGAAAAAGAATTTCTGTCGGATTTCGGAATCCGCTCCATGTCCAAGATCTATGCGGACGATCCCTTTACATTTACCGTAGATGGTCAGGATTTCACGGTGCGCTATACCCCAGCGGAAAGTGACAGCCGCATGTTTGGCGGCAACAGCAACTGGCGCGGACCGATTTGGTTCCCGATTAATTTCCTGATTGTCGAGAGTCTTCAGCGTTTCTTTTACTATTATGGCGAAAGTCTTCAGATTGAATATCCCGCCAACAGCGGTGAGATGCGCAATCTGGATTTCGTTACCGCCGACCTAAGCCGACGGCTGTGCTCCATCTTCAAACGGGACGAAAATGGTGAA
>CAYXUO010000084.1:3641-9086 GCA_964468335.1 uncultured Chryseobacterium sp.
AACGCCCCTTTAATGGCGGGGATGCTCTGATGAATCACACTGAACATTTCCGGGATTATATCCTTTTCCACGAATATTTTAACGGTGATACCGGTAAAGGCATCGGTGCATCACATCAAACCGGCTGGACAGCAACTGTCGCCAAGCTCCTGCAGCCTACCCGTACGCCAAAAGGAAAATTTTCCTGACAGGAAGTTCTTTAAACCTGCATACCGTTTACTGTAACTGTAAAACTTACCTTCACGCCGGGTTCCATAGTTTTGGATACCGAACAGTACTTTTCGAATGAAAGTTGAGCCGCTTTTAATGCTTTCGCCGGATCAATACTGCCTTCAAGGAAAAATTTCACCTTAATTTCTTTGAATGGTTTGGCTTCACCGACCTGAATTCTCTCGCCTTCCACTTCAGCAGAAAAATCTGTGATTTCCTGCCGCTGTTTTTTCAGGATGCTTACCATGTCTATACCGCTGCATGCAGCAACAGCCATGAGCAAGCTTTCCATTGGAGAAACGCCTTTTGCATCCGGCTGTGAAGTATTGTCCAAAAGGATCTTATTGCCCGCCGAATTAGTACACTCAAATAGATAATCGTCGTTTACTCTGTTTAAATTTATTTTCACTGTATATATTTTTGTTAAAGCAGACCTCTTGCTTTTATTTCAAGATACTTATTGATCACTTCTATATTCAGATTTTCCGGCAGCGTATAGATGGAATGAATCCCGTACTTTCTGAGTTCCTGAATAATCAGCTTTTTCTCAAACTCAAGCTTTTCTGCGATAATTTGATCATAAATTTCTTTCATATTTTCAGGATTTGCCTGTATGAGATCGTGGAGTTCGGAGTTCCGGAAAAACACTACCACGAGTAAATGATTTTTGGCTATTCCCCGAAGGTATTTCATCTGCCGCGTAACCGCATCTACCGTTTCGAAATTGGTAAAGAGCAGGATCAGGCTTCGTTGCCCAACCGTGAACTTAACATCCTGATACAATCTGCTGAAATCACTTTCAAAAAAATCGGTCTGAATTTGATAGAGGGCTTCGGAGATTTTGCGCAACTGTCCGGACTTATTGTCGGCTGCCAACTTATTTTCAGTTTTTCGGCTGAAAGTCATCAGTCCGGCCCGGTCATTTTTCTTGAGGATGATGTGGCTGAGCGCCATAACGGCGTTCACAGAATAATCCAGCAAACTGAGCCCGCGGAAAGGCATCTGCATAGTCCTGCCTTTATCAATAAGCAAAAAAATCCGCTGCGACTTTTCATCCTGGTACTGATTCACCATAAGTTGATTTCTCTTTCCGGTGGCTTTCCAGTTAATGGTCCGGATATCATCGCCCGGAACATACTCTTTAATCTGTTCGAATTCCATGGTATGGCCCAGTTTTCGGATTTTCTTGAGCCCACCCATCATGAATTCGTTCTGCAGTGCCATCAGCTCATACTTCCGTAAATGGATAAATGAAGGATAGCAGGGCAAACTCTCTCCATCCTGAAACCTATACCGCCTGGACACCAGACCCAAAACCGATTTCACGTACACATTAAGATTGCCGAAATGATAGGAACCCCGTGCTTTTGGAATCAGAGGATACTGAAATATCACGTCCTCACCGGCCTTCATATCCCGGCTGAGTAAAAAATCACGTTTTTGGAACTGATAGGGAATTTCGTCAATGATCTTCACACTTACCGAAAAGGGGAAATTATTCTTTACACTCACCCTGATTTCATTCCGGTCGCCATTGGAGAGTTTTTCCGGAAGAGTTCTGTGAGCCATCAAAGCACTCTCGTTTCCAAAAAGCAGGAAAATGTCTGAAACCAACGCCAGAATACACAGTATTAGCAGGGTATGTGCGAACCAAAGAAGCACAGGAAAGAAAAAAGCAAGTACATACAGTGATCCCACGGCCAGGAGCGCCATGTAAAAACGGGTATTGATGTAGAGATTCTTCATTATTCCTGATAAACTATAAATGGGTTAAAGGAAAAATCACAGCTATCTTGGTATTTCTATGGATTCCAATATTTGTCTAACGATTTCATCAGCGGTCAGACCTTCCATTTCACGTTCAGGGGAAACCATGACACGGTGGCGGAGAACTCCGAAACTTGCTTCTTTAATATCCTCCGGCGTTACAAAGTCGCGGCCGCGAATCGCTGCAAATGACTTGGATGCCGCCAGCAATGCTAATCCCGCTCTGGGGGAGGCACCGAGATAAAGAAACGGATTTTCGCGCGTGTTTACGATGATATTGGCAATATATTCCAGCAGGTGCGCCTCCACTACAATATTACGTACAAGCTCCTGAAAATCTTTCAGTTCTGCTGCACTGACTACCTGCTTTACCGCATCAGTTTTATCGGCCAGCCTGTTGTTGTGTTCATTCTTAATTATAGATATTTCCTGCTGCAAATCCGGATACCCAACATTCACTTTAAAAAGAAAACGGTCCAGCTGCGCTTCCGGCAGACGGTAAGTTCCTTCGTGTTCAATCGGGTTTTGCGTGGCGATTACCAAAAAGGGCTGCTCCATTTCATACCGCATGCCGTCCATGGTGATCTGTCTTTCTTCCATCACCTCAAAAAGTGCCGACTGGGTTTTGGCGGGAGACCTGTTAATCTCATCAATAAGTATAAAACTGGAAAAAATGGGGCCCTTTCTGAACTCAAACTCGGTGGTTTTGGTGTTGAAAACGGATGAGCCCAATATATCAGAAGGCATAAGGTCCGGAGTAAACTGTATACGGCTGAAATCTACATCAATGGTTTTAGCGAGCAGCTTTGCGGTAATGGTCTTGGCCACTCCCGGCACACCCTCTATCAGTACATGACCATTCGCAAGAAGTGCAGCGATAAGATGCTCAATCATACTTTCCTGTCCAACGATTACCTTAGCTATTTCATTCTTAACCAGGTTAACGCTGTGGTGTAACTGCTGAAGGTCAATCCTGGGACGGAAATCTGCTGAGGACTCCTGAGTATCGCTCATATCTGTATTTTGCATTCGGGATAATTTATGGTTTTTAAAAATTTATTTCAATATTCTGTCCAGTAAAAGATTCATACGCATAAGGTCTTCCTTTGTAACATCTGCGTAAGGATTCTGCGCCTTGCCAATTAACACAACTGCTTCCTCCACCAGCTTGATATCATGGCCTGTCTTAAGAGCTAGTTTTCTGGTGAAGTGCTCATCTATACTCCCGGTATCCAAAAGTAAATCCGTGCGTACTTTCTGTAGGAAATACTGTGCTTTCTTGGCCATCATGTCGTGAAAATCGCCTTCCTGAAGGTACAGATTACCGATGCTTTTTACAAACTCTACAGATTTATTCTGCAGCGGATGGATTACCGGAACGGTACGCTGCCTGCGCTTCACATTGAAAACAACGAACATCAGCAGAGATCCAAGAAACAGCCACCATGCGTATTTCAGTGCAGGCTGCGAAAGTATAAAGCGAAGCGGGGAAGCTGATGATTCAGAGGTCGCACTTGTAAACCACAGAGTTTCCCTGTCCGGAAGATAAGAGAAAATATGCTGAATATATGCTTCGGAACCCGGTTTAAGCAGATAATAATTTGTAAAAGCCAACGGTTCTGAATGAAGATAAAAGTTACCCCGGCCCCATTTCACTTTAATGAAGTTGGATGAAGGCATCATTTCATCAGATCCAACAAATCCCAACACTTCGCTCTCTTCATTTGGGTTGTCAAACACCATATTCGATGGCCGTTTGTCCAAAATAAGTGAATCGCTTTTAAACTTCCTGTCGGTAAGTTTAAGTTTATCCAGTTGCTCTACATATTCACGGGTCCTGAATTTTAGCGTATCTGCCAGAATCTTCGGAAATATTGTGGTTACAATCATGGCATCGGAACCCTTAGACACCTGCTCCAGGATTTTCTTTGCCGATTCCTGGTCAATTTGCTTCTGGAAAATAAAGATATTATGAACACTCCGGCTACTGTCTCCATAGTACTGATATGGTGACTTCTCAATACGCGAAAGCTTCTTTTTGAAAAGTGCATCGGCCTCCTTATTGAAAACAAACATGCCAAACGGAGACTTCTGCTGCACATCGTAATTCTTACGCCAGTCGGTGACCTGCCGTTTGTTAAGTTGCAGCAGGGCCAACAGCACCAGGGTGATGATGAATACAATACCGTAAAGCCGAAAAGTTTTATTCATAGTGTAATACTGAAGTACAATCTTTAATGGATTACCAAGTCAAATTTTACTCTGAATTGCTTATAGTTACCCTCATCTATACTGAATTCTCCATACCATACATTATCAAATATATAAACCAAATCCGTAAAATCCTCCCGGAGCCTCAGATCGTTTATTTCCGAAATATAATCGCGGTTTGTTTTCTCCGGATTCCACTTGATCAGGTTCTTGTCTGTAAGTATCTTCAGCACTTTAAGAAATCTGTAGCGTACAGCGGAGCGGTAATCGCCCTGTTGCTCAAAACCTCGGATTGTTTCGTCAAAGTTGATTTCATGGATATTTTCATAAATCTCAGTGCCGTTAATGACAACCGGTTGGTTGGTCTTCGCCGAAAACAGACCGTATTTAGAAATAAGGAAACGCAGTACAAAATAGAGTAAAAATGCGATCAGACCAACGGCCAGGATGCGGAGAATTATTCCTGTAATTCCCATGGCCTTGCCGGGATTAAGTTCTCCAAAAAGATAATCAAGTATTTCATTTATCTTTTTCAGGAACTGCTGCCACACAGACTCGCGCGGTTTTACTGAAGAATAATTAAAATCCGGATCGTTGTACCGCTCTCTGTAATCTTTGCTAAACTCCTTTGGATAAACCACATTGTCGGTGGAGGTGTGGCTGCGCAGCAGAGAATCTGCCGCAGGATTGCCTGCGTGGCGGTCAATCACTATGGAGTCGATCAGCTTACTGCCAGTCACCGGTTCCTGCGCGGGCAGCGCCGACAGCAAAAACAGCGCAGATAAAAACAGAAACTTACGCCTCATTGCGTCCAATCGTATCAATTTCGGAAAGGTCTACGTTACGGTGAAGGTCGGTCCTGCTGTCATAGTACATCAATCCGCCATTAACCAAAATCAGGTTCATCAGTATAAATGAAACCAGGACAGTAAGTCCATAGGTAATAAAAAGGATGACTCCCATACTTCCTCCAAAGGGATTTTGAGGGTCCACGCCGCCTTGACCATCTGCCACGGCAAAAAGCCGAAACATCATGATGAGCATCGGCACCATCATAAAGATTGTAGTGATTACATTAATGATGAGATATAGGATAAAAGTTGATCCCCAGTATTTCCACATCGGCGATTTAGTACGGTCATTGGCATAGCTGAACTGACTTCGGAAGGCGTAGCTCAGCGACTCAAAGAAGCCCTGGCCGGTATGAAAATAGTGGAACAGAAGAAAATTGATCACATTCATTGCCAGCGGCATCAG
>CAYXUO010000085.1:0-9025 GCA_964468335.1 uncultured Chryseobacterium sp.
AAGGTTATATGTATAACAGTTTTTTCTTTATAAGCTTAAGGTTGGTGCAAGGATACTTTCCATGCGCTGTTTCACCTGGTCCACGGAACCCGCGTAGTTATTCACCATTAAGGAAAAAACCAGTGTTCTTCCGGTATTGGTTTTCAGATAACCGGCCAGTGTCTTAACTTTATTCAGCGTGCCGGTTTTAGCAAATACCTGTCCGTATCCACTACCCATAAACGACTTTTTCAGCGTACCGGTCTGCCCGGCAATTGGCAGTGAATCAAAATAAATCTTATAATAGTCTTCCTTCATTAAATCGGTGAGATATTTCACCTGAGCAATGGGAGTAACATGGTTATTGCGTGAAAGTCCGCTTCCGTCGTAATAATTGAGGCCCTTCATATCAAATCCGCGGGCAATAAGATGACCGTTTACCACATCGCGGCCTGACTGCAGTGTCTGGTCTCCTTTTTTTTGAAAACCCGACATCCTCAACAGTGCCTCCGCCAGGGCGTTGTCACTGCGCTGATTGGTATCATGAACGATTTCAGCTAAAGTGGGTGATTTATAAAAGGTGATGAATCTTCTCTCCTCAGGATTCAGGTCAGTTGTACGTGCCTCCACCTTTCCTGTTACTGGAATGCCTTTCTTCACCAGGGCAGTTCTCAGAGTATTTGCCAGTGAGTAAGGAGCATCCGGCAGTTTTGTTGCCAAAGGATTTCCTTCAAATCTCTCTGCATACACCATCTTGTTAATGTAGGGCGAAACATAGAAATAGCGTTTACTGTCCTTATCAAAAGCGCTTGGTTTCTTCGCAATCAGTTTCTCATTTGCAGGATTAATGTTTGCGGTTGCACCTACCGGAAGGTAATAATTATGGTGCTCCAGCCATACGATGTTTTCCGGAAGTACCGCACGCTTATTTTCCTTAAAGACAGCGTTCTGGATAATAATACTTCCGTTCACTTTACGGATACCCAGATTCTGTACAGCCGACAGAAAATCTGCCGAAATACGGCTGTAAGTGCTGGCGCCGGCTTTACCGGTACCTAAAGACGGATCGCCGCTGCCTACGATATAGAGATTACCGTTCAGGTTTCCGTCAGCATCAAGCTCACCCGAATATTCAAGCTGGGTAATCCAGCGGAATTTTTCGCCCAGGAGCCCTAAAGCCGTATCGGTAGTCAGTAGTTTGGTGGTTGACGCCGGAATCAGCGAAGCAGTTTCGTTGTATGAGGAGATTATTTTCCGGGTTTTGGGATCATATACGACAAATCCCCAGTCAGCGTTTCTCAGAACCGGGTCATTCATCATACCGTTCAGGTTAATGTCGACCAGTTCTTTGGCAGAAAGAACTACTTTTTCAGCAGTAACAGAAGTATTTGAGGGCAGGCTGGTGGCCTGATTTTCATACATTGTGGGATACTGCTTAACGGAACTGTTGCCCGACTGAGCTGCAATCAATGTAGAAAACATTACCGAGATACCGGCTATATAATTTTTCAGTTTAATCATCATAAATATTATATCACTTTATTTTTGATTAATGCTTTTCAATATGGTTAAAGAACGTCTGCGAAATAATAAATCCGCATTTATAATGTGCCAAAAGTATTAAATTATATTGAATATCAACCATTTAAAAAACTTAAAAGGCATAAAAAGCTGTTAAAATTTGTTAAAAATCAACATAAATGTGCCGTTTTACGCTTCGGTAAGCCGTTATCTCTTCAAATTCCGCAATACTTTCCTTTATATAATTCTTATAAATTTTATATGATTTTCCACGTGGCAGTTTAATCAAAATCTGATATTGGTAGAGCAGATTGATCTTTCCGACCGGAGACTTTTCCGGACCCAGGATACATTCCGGCGGCAGATACTTGCGCAATATGGAACCCAGAAACTGGGAAGCGCGGTCGGCTTTTGCCTCAGTCCGGTGTTTCAGTTCAATAAGTATTGTCTTTGTGTAAGGCGGGTAATTAAACTTTTTCCTCTCCTCCAGTAAATAGGAGTAGATTTCCCGCGGATCATTTTCCCGGATCAGCTGAAAGATAAAGTGTTGGGGATTATATGTCTGGATCATAATCTTACCTTTACCGGAAACACGTCCAGCGCGGCCGGAGACCTGGGTAATCAGCTGGTAAGCCCTTTCCTCAGCCCGGAAATCCTGCACATACAGCATGTGATCGGCCCGCGGAATAGTTACCAATTCTATATGGTCAAAATCCAGTCCTTTGGAAATCATCTGGGTGCCTACAATGATATCCGTTTCGCCACTTTCGATCTTTTCGTAGAGTTTCTCATAGGCAAATTTCCTGCGCATGGAGTCCACATCCATCCGGTCCACCTCCGCATCCGGGAAGAGTCGTGAAACTTCTTCATGAATCTGCTCCACACCTACGCCTCGGGTATTAAGGTTCTCTGCATTGCATTTGGGGCACTTGCTGGGTTTGGAAGATTTATTTCCGCAGTAATGGCATTTCAGTTCATTGGAAAACTTATGGTAGGTCATGATCACATCGCAGTTGCTGCAGTACGACACATGTCCGCAGGTCTCACACTCCACCACGTTTGCGTAGCCGCGGCGGTTGTGCAGGATCATGACCTGATTTTTTTGCAGAAGGTGCTCAGTGATTGCGTCCAGCACATGCTGGGAAAAGTTTCCGCTCACCTTCTTGCTTTGCTGTGCTTCTTTAAAATCGATAAGTTCGAACTGGGGCAGACTCACTTTGCCAAATCTTTCTTTTAATGATACCAATTTGAGCCTTTCATTCTTTGCCAGCCAGTAACTCTCAACCGAGGGTGTGGCCGATCCCAGGATAACCCTTCCGCCATAGAGTTCCGCCAGGATCAGGCTGGCATCGCGGGCATTGAAATAGGGTGCGACCTCGCGGGGTCTGTATGCCGTATCATGCTCCTCATCTACCACAATTAGTCCCAAATTTCGGAACGGCAGAAAAAGTGCGTTTCGGGTGCCCACCAGTACTTTGATTTCATTGTTGCGGATACGGCGCCACACTTCTACCCTTTCAAAATCCGAAAGTTTCTGATGGTAAAAACCAAGTGCCTGACCGTATTTTTTTTCCAGACGCATTGTGGTTTGCTTGGTAAGCGCTATCTCAGGCAGCAGGAAAAGAACATTAAGACCAGCCGAAACCGTCTCTTCAATGTTTTCCAGATACAAATGGGTTTTTCCGGATGAAGTTACCCCGTGCAAAAGCACATTCTTTCCTTCCTCAAAGGCAACCACTATTTCGTTACGGGCGCGCTTCTGCTCTTCAGTCAGTTCTTCCAGCTGCTCTGTTTCGCCTTCGTACGATTCAAGGCGGTCTACCTGCAGAAAATATTCTTCCACAAGGTCTTTTTCTACAAGGGATTTAAGCTGTGAGTGCGCAAAATTGCCGTCGTCCAGCAGATGCGATTTGCGAATCTGTGCCTCCGGATTTTCGGTATGCATCTGCAGGATCATCAGAAACAGTTCCTGTTGCTTCGGCGACCGTTTCAGTTGGAGCAGGATCTCCGGAAGGTGACTCCGAACAGTTTCAGGATTCTTAATCCGAACATAGGCAACCTCTTTGGCCTTGTATTTTTCAGTGATTTTTTCATCAACCTCAATATACTGAAGGTCAATAAGCGAATTGATGGTCTTTATTATTTCCTTTTTTGGGATGAAGGCTTCAATTTCAGACAGGTTAATCAATTGCCTTACCTCCAGCGCCTGAATGAGGTACATTTCATGGACATCCAGATTTTCGAAGTCCACAACAACATTAGGCTTTAATTTCAGATAGGTTTCGCTTTCAAGCTTCAGCGAGCCTGGGAAAGCCAGCCTGTAGATCTCACCCATATTACACAGATAATAATCCGACAGCCAGGCCCAGAAATCAATCTGTTCCTGAGGTAGAATGGGAGAATCGTCCAACATGCTGATGATCTCCTTTGGCACAAATGCATCCTGAACTTCATCATGGGTCCTGAAAACGATTCCCGTATAGATCTTCTTGCCACCAAAAGGCACAAGGACGCGCATTCCGGGCAGCAGCAATCGGGAAATTGCCTCCGGAACAGAATAGGTAAATGTGCCCTGCAGGTTTAGTGGAAGAATTATCTGTGCAAACTTCAAGTTAATGCTTTCTGGAGTGATTGTGATGGCTGAATATAAGTTCAAAAATAAGGATTAAATCTAAGCTTTGCCGACTTTGAACGTAAAAAAAGAGCGGATTCGGGTCCGCTCTGTAAATAAAATTCCTGCAGTGAATTGCGTTAAATTAACTGCGTTTTCTTCTTTCCAGTTCTTTGGAGATCAGAGCCAGCTCGCGTCCGGTCTGTCCCGCTACGGAAGTATTTTCCTGAGCACGGCGTGTAAGATAAGGCACCACATCACGTACGGGTCCGTAGGGAAGATATTTGGTGGCGTTGTATTTGTTTTCGCCTAAATAATAAGTGATATTATCACTCATCCCGTACAGCTGGCCGAAGTGAATTTTATCGTAATCATTAGGCAGGGAGCGGTCGCGCATACGGTCCATGACCAGCTCAGTGGATTTTTCGTTATGTGTTCCGAAAAAAGCTGAAACTTTATCGTCATTCTTCATGACAAAGTCAATGGCAGCGTTAAAATTATCGTCCGTGGACTGTTTGTCAGGCTGTATGGGATCCGGATAGTTCATCTCGGCAGCACGGGCCCTTTCCTTTTCCATATAGGCACCGCGTACGAACTTGTAACCCAGGAAGTAATTTCCTTCTGTGGCTTTCTTTAAATCTTCAGCGAGATATTCCATGCGGCCGGTACGGTACATCTGGATGGTGTTCCAAACGATGGCCCGTTCACGGTTAAATTTGGACATCATTTCATTAACCAAATCATCCACCGCAGTCTGGATCCAGGATTCTTCGGCGTCTATCATAATAACCACGCCTTTGTCATAAGCCAACTGGCAAACGCTTTCGTACCGGCTGACCACACGTGCCCACTCCGACTTCTCGCTGGTAGTGAGTTCCGACCCCGACTGGATTTCCTGATAAATCCCCAGCCGTCCAAATCCGGTAGGTTTAAAAACTACAAACGGTATGGCGGGATTACCTTCTGCAAAATGAATATTGTGTCTTATCTCTTCACAGGTCAGGTCAAAAGTAGCCTCATCTTCTTTTCCTTCAATGGCATAATCAAAGATACTTCCAATATGATGCTTATAGAGCTGCTGCACCACCTGCAGACTTTTCTCCCTGGTCTCGCCGCCGGCAAACTGCTCAAAAAGTGTATTGCGTACAATGCCCTCCACTAATGGAAATCTGTTGTGGATTGTATAGTTAAGCGCTTTTATTCCAATATTGGTAAGTGTAGGATGCTCAATGGCTTTAAACATCCAGTATGCTTTCCTGAGCTGATCTGTAGATTTTTCCTGAAAAGCAATTTGGGTATCGTTGAAGATGGACATAAAATAGGTGGAATTATTCCGCAAATTTAACAATAGTTTGCGGTATAAAAAAGGTTAATACTTCAATATAATTCCGTCTGCAAGCATGGCCAGAATTCCTAAGAAGATCCAGATCCGGAGACTATTGAGTGCATACGAACGTGACCTGTCTTTGGCCTGGGTCATTTGGTAAAAAACCACCACAAGCACAGCCATCCCAATAAGGAAATACCAGCCCATAATTCTCTCCAGTCCCAACCATTCGGCAATGATCAGGGAGACCCCGAATGTGAGTGCCAGAAGAACTGAAATGATTGTGGAGGTGGTTTTTTCAGGAAGATGATTGGGAATGGTCCTATAACCGAAAAGCCGGTCTGCTGTTTTTGTGAGGGTATCTTTAATTATATCCGTGAGCAGCAACATGAGTGTAAGATAGAGCGCCATCATAAATATCTGAATGGAAAATGTGCGGTAGTACACCAGCATCCCAAAAAAAGGATAAAGTGTAAGTGCTACAAAGGTAATATTGTTGATGACAAGCATACGGCTTAGCCGGTGACTGTAAAGCCACATCAGAAACTGATAGATCAGGAAGAAAACCACCACCCGGGTTGATATCATTAAAGCGATACCCAGAGACAGTGTATTTAGAACCAGATAGGCGTACAGGAAATATTTTTGTTTTAGGAACGCCTGTAACCTGCTTCGGAAAGGCTTGACCAACCGGTCTTTTTCGCGGTCGTAAAACTGATTGATAATACCGCCGGCCAGAATACTTAACAGGCTGCAGAAAATAATGCCGTGAACCCGGAAGTCAAAGACAAACGCGCGCAGACTTTCTTCCTGATTAAAAAGGAAGAAGGTGGAAACGTAAAGCGCAAAAGCGAGCAAGACAGTCATGAAAAAACGCGCTCCCAGAAGAAAGCCCGTCAGTTGTGATATTCTGTAAATTACAGGTTTTTTTTTCATAGACTAAGGTTTAGGCAAGCCCGGATAAGGGGCATCTACCGGAAAACAGTAATTGCCTAACCACCATCAGAACCTATATATAACTTCTTTGTTAAAGCCATCAAGCATTTTCTCGGCCTGCTCATAATCTCTGGTAAAACCGAGGATATAACCGCCGCCGCCGCTGCCGCAAAGTTTAAGGTAGTACGCGTTGCTGTCTATACCATTTTTCCAGATCTTATAAATGCTTTCAGGTATCATAGGTTTAAAATGCTCGTAAGCCCAAACCGAAAGATGTTTCAGGTTTTTAAAGAAAGGATTCATCTCTTTTTTAAGGACGGCATCAATGCAGGCGTTATTGTACCGGATAAATTCTTCCTTAAGCGTTTTGCGGAAGCCTTCGGTTTTCATCTTCTCAAAAAAGATCTGTACCATTGGACCCGTCTCACCAACCATTCCGCTGTCTATAAGGAAAATAGCTCCTTTTCTGTCTTCCACACTGGCCGGTATGGAAACTTTGTCTACACTTTCACGGTTTTCAATAAGTATCGGAAGATTCATATAACAGATCAGTGGGTCTATACCCGAACTGGTACCGTGGAAATAACTTTCCAGCAGGCCAAAAACTTTTTTAAGGTCTTTCAGTTCATCTTTTGATATATTATCCGGATTATACTTTTTAAGCGAATATTTCTCAAAAATAGCTGCTACTAAGGCACCGGAACTTCCTACGCCGTAGCCCTGCGGTATATTGCTGTCAAAGAAAAGGTTGTTGTCAATGTCTTTTTGAAATGCCTCAAGGTCAAGCTGATATCCATCCGGCAGAACAAGCCTATTTAAATATGCTGCATAAAGCCTCAGGTGCTCATTGGATTTTTCTTCAAAATCTGACTGAGATGTGGAAAACTTAAGAGTGCCCTTATAGAAACTATACGGTACTGTAAGGCCCTGAGAATCTTCAATGATGCCATATTCACCAAAGAGAAGGATTTTCGCGTAAAACAGAGGATTCGTCATATAGCTTTAAAAATCACATTTCCACTTGCAAAGATACGAAAAACGGTGTGACTTGTTGCGATCTATTTAGCAAAAGCCAAGCCATATCTTTATAAAGGCCGCAAAATTACAATACCTCTTTATTACCATTTACCTGAATCTTCATAAACCTGATAAGTATAAGTCCGACAGCGAAAAACAGCGTCATTGAAAGTGCTGCATAACGCATATTGTCAAACCTGTCTATTAATGTAGCGAAGATGAAGGTTCCTAAAATAATGGCCAGTTTTTCCAAAACATCATAAAAACTGAAGTAAGTGGTATTGTCGTTACTTTCTTCCGGCAGCAATTTGGAATAAGTGGAGCGCGACATGGCCTGCAGCCCACCCATAACCAGACCTACAATCGCAGCAACACCGTAAAACTGATATTCCACATAAGGATTTTCCTTGTTCAGGAAATAGGCCGACAGGCACGCTACGATCCAAAGGACGATGGCGATTGAGATCACATTTTTGTTTCCAATGCGTCTGGAAAGTCTTGAGAAAATAATGGCACCAATAATCGCCTCAATCTGTATGATCAGTAAGGTAGCGATAAGCTTGCCCTGATCAAGGTTAATTTCACTCTTGCCAAAAAGAGTCGCCATCAGAAAGATGGTCTGCATTCCTACACTGTAAAAGAAAAAACTGCAGAGGAAATACTTCAGGTTGGCATCTTTAAAAAGCGTACGGCCTACTTTAAAGAGTTCATTAAAACTTTCCTTGGCAACATCCACATAAAAACTCACGTTGTCTTTCAACACCTCACCAAAGCCGCCCTGCTCTTCATGTTTTTTGAAGATATTTTTGTAATTCAGCAGTACAAGATCCTTGGGCAGCTGATCCTTCACCATACCAAACTGCGGCAGATGGCGGAAGGTATACTGTGCAAAACCAAACCACCAGGCACCGGTAAGCAGGAAAGAAATACGGGTATACAGCTTGGCCTGCTCTGCATCTTTGGCAAGCACCTGAATCAGAATCAGGCAAATAATAACCAAAACCACAGAACCTATATAGCCATAAACATATCCTCTGGCGGAAAGGGCATCCTGCTTGTCCCGCGTGGCAATATCCGGCAGGAAAGAATTGTAGAAAACCAAACTGCCCCAAAAGCCTACACTGGCCGTAATGCTGAAGAGGAGGCCGAGGAACACATTATCCATACCAGTAAACATGGCCAGTCCCATACATGAGGTCGCGCCCAGGTAACAGAAAAACTGCAGAAATGATTTCTTATTGCCGATGGTATCTGCAAGCGACGAAAGAAACGGTGAGAGCAGCACTACAATGAAAAATGAAATGGTGAGTGAATAACCGTAAATCGCATCAGGGTGGTAACTTTCACCGAAAACTGTGATCTGGTTTCTTACAGGAACCATAATATACTCGCCTGTATTCTCAACAAACACTTTCTTTTCTGTAATGGTGGTCAGAATGGCGTAATATATCGGAAAGATGGTAGAAGTTATAACCAGTGAATAAACCGAATTTGCCCAATCATAAGCCGCCCAGGCTTTCATAATTTTCGGATTGTTCTTGATTCTCTTGGTTGTAGTCGGATTTGTTTCCTGCATGGAGATGAAATATTAACAAAAATAAAGAAACCATTAAGAACACGGTTAAAAATAACTG
>CAYXUO010000086.1:0-8807 GCA_964468335.1 uncultured Chryseobacterium sp.
ATCAGATAATCACAAAGAGAGTGGCCAATCATGATTTCCCGGTGATCTTTGGATTTCCCAACGGGCATATTTACGACAACAGACCGCTGATTATTGGTGCTAAGGTTGAAATGGTGGCGGGCCAGGAAGTGATAGTGAACCAAAACAGATAAACGGCATGGCGGAGCATAATGATTTCGGAAAACTTGCAGAGGAACTGGCAAAAAGTTACCTTCAGGACAAGGGATATACAATCAAAGACTCCAACTTCCGGTATCAGAAAGCGGAGATTGATATTATTGCTTACTATAACGGCCAAATTATAATGGTAGAGGTTAAAGCACGCGCTTCTGATGCATTTCTGGAACCTCACGAGGCCGTAAACCGTAAGAAAATCCGCCTGATTGTAACTGCAGCTGACGAGTATATGAAAAAAAATAATCTGGAGGAGGAGGTTCGTTTCGATATCATTTCGGTTCTTCCCGATACCTCAGGCAAACTAGAAATCACCCATATTGAAAGTGCGTTTGAAGCGATGGACGCTAACTAAATTATGACAATGAAGACAGCATTTATAACCGGTGCGACTTCCGGAATCGGAAAAGCTACCGCTACCCTATTAGCAAAAAGCAATTTTCGCCTGATTCTCTGCGGTCGCCGTACCGAGGCTTTGGAATCTTTAAAAGCTGAACTTTCAACGCACACAGAAGTTTATACGCTTTGTTTTGACCAGAGAAACAGAACTGATGTGGAAAATTCGGTAAAGTCACTGCCTGATCGCTGGCAGAATGTAGATGTACTCATTAACAACGCAGGTAATGCCCATGGCCTGGATACTCTGGCCGATGGTAATTTGGATGACTGGGATGCGATGCTGGACGGTAATGTAAAAGGCCTTCTTTATGTTTCCAGGCAGATTATTCCCATTATGCAGCAGCGGAAATCCGGCCACATCGTGAATATTTCCTCAGTAGCTGCCAGACAAACCTATGCGAACGGCGTCGTATACTGTGCTTCCAAGAAAGCCGTGGATGTAATTTCGGACGGAATGCGTCTGGAACTTACAGAATTTGGAATAAAAGTGACCAATATACAGCCTGGACTGGTGGAAACAGATTTCTCAAAAATACGTTTTAAAGGAGATATAGAAAGAGCCTCAACAGTTTATAAAGGCTATAAGGCACTGGAGCCTGGCGATATTGCGGACGCGATCCTCTACTGTATCAGTGCTCCGGCACATGTGGCCATCTCTGACCTTACCATTTACCCCAGCGCCCAAAGTGAACCGCGCACTGTCTATAAAAATCTGTAAAAATCATTAGAACTCCATTAAACCCATGAAAATCCTGCACCTTGAAACCTCTTCCAAAAACTGTTCAGTAGCCATTTCGGATGGCACCGAACTGCTTTGTATCTGCGAAGAAGTTTCGGATAACTACAAACAGTCGGAAAGCCTGCATACTTTCGTGCAGTGGGCACTGGAGGGCGCCAGGCTTACACTGAACGATATAGACGCTGTATCGTTAGGCATGGGACCGGGATCCTACACCGGACTTAGGATAGGCGCCTCGGCAGCAAAAGGATTCTGTTTTGGTCTGAATATTCCCCTGATAGCTGTAAATTCTTTGGAAACCCTGATTAAGCCCTTTTTAGGCCGGCATTATGATTATATTGTTCCAATGGTCGATGCAAGACGAATGGAGGTCTATACGGGCGTATATGATGGCCTGACCGGGAAACCGGAACAATCCACCCAAGCGCTTGTGCTGGATGTGAACTCCCTGGAGCAACTGTCCGATAAAAAAATTCTTATTGTGGGTGATGGTGCTACAAAAGCCCAGGAAATTTTAAAACTACCTAATGCAGATTTTAACGGCAGCATGTACCCTTCTGCCCAATACTTAATCGATGAATCAGTACGAAAGTATTCAGCAGGCGAATTTGAAGATGTGGCGTACTTTGAACCCTTCTATCTGAAAGATTTCCAGGGAGTTAAGAAAAAGGGAGGCTGAAAATATTTCAGTATAATCCTTGCTGAAAGACAAAAAGCGAAGATCAACTTCGCTTTTCCTTATTTTTTTCTGGCGGGAGCATTTTGAATTTTCTGCTGAGTCTCAGTACTTTTAATCACTTCATTCCCCATCTCCATTTCCATCTGTCTTTGTTCCAAAAGGCGGTTCTTCTGTTCTTCCTCCTTTGCCGCAGCGGCTGCTTTTGGAGTTACTGGCGGATTGTTTCCGGCTTTAAGCACGTTTCCTTTTTCGTCTGTCATCTGCATCTTCAGCTCGCTCTTCAGCCACTTCAGCATTTCCCTGGCCTTCTCCCCTTCCGGCGAATTCCCGTAGTTTAGGGCAATCTGTTCCAACTGCAGAATCATCACTTCCTTACCGCTGATTTTTCCTGCAATAAAGGCGTTCAGTAATGCGAATTTAGGTACCAGAGCATCCTTAGGAAATCTGGTGAGGGATTCTTCCACCATTTGTCGGCTCGCATCAAACTGTTCGCCCTGGTAAAGTGCAAAAGATGCCTGATAGGCATTTTCGGCATCCGGATTGGATTTCAGGAAGTTGCTGTTCCGTGGATTACGTGCAAATTCTGCATAGGAAGTGTAAGGATAATCGGTGAGCAGAATTTGCTTCGCACGTTCTGAGGCTGGGGGATTATTCTCATAATTCATAGAAAATATTTCATAAAGAGCCTGCAGCATTGTCTTTTCTTCCGGTTTATTGTCTACAAGATCATATAAGGTCTTTGTTGCTAAAGGGGTATTGGAGAAATAATCATCATACATGATTCCCATTCCAAGTGAAGCTGTGTCACGGGCATATTTCAGCCGGGTAAGTGATGCCTGGTCTCTGGGAATCTTTTCTATATAAAAGGATGTTTCAAAACGGCGCGGATCCGCTACAGAAGAAAGGCCCAGTGCTTCATTCCTGGCATCTTCCAGTGAGGCCATTTTAGCAGAATACCGCCAGTTGTCGGCCAAACTCCGGCTTCCCCATACATTCTTGAATTCCGACGAACCCTTGGATACCGCTCCGGTATTTTCGAAGTAAAAACTCTTTCCGGTGGCTCCAAAATTCTCAAAGGAAGCGTTGCCGGAGGCAAACACTGAATTTGAAGAATAATCGCCGGTATCAAATCCTTTGGCACGTTCAGCACGAATGCGCTCACGTTCCAAGGCATCTTCCTTCGCTTTCAAATCATCAATATACTTCGTAAAATAAGCAATACGGTCGGCTTCGTTCATCTTTGCCAATGCCAGCATACTGTCATTTTTCCTTACCAAATAATAGTTCCGGGCCAGTTTTTTTATATTATTGGTCTGTTCCTGAAGCAATACTCTCGTAGGTTCGTAGGTCATGGCACTCACTGCCGAGTCATAATAGGCGCCGGCAGCGATATACTCATTGTCCGTAAGATAACCCCGCCCAATCTCATAATAACTGAGACCGCGGATCTGCGGATCCGATACCTTTTCGGCAAGAGACTGGCGGAAATAATTCTGGGCCTCAGCCCTTTTACCCGCATTGGCCGCCATTAATCCCAGCGCATAGTAAAATTCATTTTTACGTGATGCGTAGGTACCTTTTTTACTGATCCCTTCCAGATACTTTCTCGCTCCGCTGTAATCGTCTTTACTGTTGTAGGTCTTGGCAATTTCAATCTGTGATTTTACTTCAAATTCAAAATCATTGGCAAATTTATAAGCTGACCCGAAACTTTCGCGGGCCAGTGCCATTTTGCCCTGCTCTGCCAATACCTGGCCGCGCAGATATGCAATCCTGCTCCTTAATTTCCGGTTGGTGTTCACTTCAAAAGCGCTGGAAAGTTCTGCTATTGCCGCATCCTTTTTTCCGGCTTCTAAAAGAGATTCTGAATAGTAAATGCTTAAAATCTTGCGGTAATCCTTTTTCAAATCGGAGTTTTTCAGAGCAGCGAAAATCTCATGTGCCTTAAAATGATCATCCATCTTGGCATAGGCAAGTCCCTGGTATATTTTGGCCAAAGGTAACCGTTTGTCCTCCCTCATTTTAAGCATCAGCGTGCTGAGTGCATCCAGTGCCTGGAGGTTTTTACCCATGTATATGCGTGCCTGAGCGAGTGTGATATAAGCATCAAATATTTTGTCGTTTTTCTCCTGCCCGTCGCGTATTACAGAGTATTTATCAATTGTTTTCAGTGCTTTGGCCTCCGCAATTTCGAGGATGGTGGCACCTTTGCTTTCGCCTGCAGCCTGAGGCGGAACCGAAGATCCGGGTTTACGCCCGGCACTGGATTCTGCAAATGCTGTTGATTGTCCGATATCGCTGCCCACCGGTTGTTCCTCGTAGGTAAGGATATTGATATAAGGAGCATAAAAATTATCTTTATGTGCTTCGCTCCGCCCGCTGAATTCAGTATTCAGTGCATCTTTGGCATTAAACAGTGTGTTATATTCTGTACTGAAACCTTTTAGGAAGCGGGAGCGCTTTTCAGGTTTCTTTGCAGCACAAGCCAAAAGTACCGAAGCCAGAAATATATAGAGAATTGTTTTTTTCATTGCAGTATTATAACTTGATAACGTGCCTTTTATTGTTGGAAGTTGACGCCGTTCGTCTGTAAAATTAGCGAATATTTATTTTCCGCGAGCTACTACATAATTTCCTGCAGCATTCGGTACAGCAGGTGGGTAGGAAGCCCCATTATCGTGTAAAAACTGCCTTCTATCTTATTGATCTTTGCCATACCCAACCACTCCTGAATTCCGTAGCTTCCGGCCTTGTCCATCGGCTGACAGCGGTCAATATACGCTTCGGCCTCCACGTCTGTAATAGGGTCAAAATAGACTTCAGCCATATCTACCTCTGTTTTAGTGAAGTTTCCGCTGCGCACGGTTATGGCAGTATATACCCGGTGCATCTTCCCGGACAGGCTGCCAATCATCGCCATTCCCTCTTCCCTGCTTCCCGGTTTTCCCAGGACCTTACCCTCCAAAACCACCACAGTGTCGGCAGTAATCAGAATTTCATCCTCGCTCACCGTTTGGAAACTGTTTGCTTTCAGTTCCGAAAGGTAACCGGCAACCTGATCAGGTGGTAAATCGGCAGGGTAATGTTCATCACAGTCAGGAACAACAATTTCGAAATCATAGCCTAACTGTGTCATTAATTCTTTGCGGCGTACAGAACCGGAGGCCAGCAAAATTTTTTTCTTCATTTCAAACACTTTGTGTATTGTCCTCAGTCCATTTACCCTGCACCTTCATCACCTGTTCTATCACATCACGTACTGCTCCCTCCCCTCCTTTTACCGGCGAAATATAATGTGATATATTCTTTACTTCCGGAACCGCATTTTGGGGGCAGGCGGCTATCCTTGCTGCCTCCATCATCCTGATATCAGGAATATCATCCCCCATTACCAGAATTTCATCATCAGTGAGACCGTATTTTACCTTGAAATGTTGATAATCCAAAATTTTGTTTGGTGATTTGGCGTAATAATCCTGTATCCCCAGATAATGGATACGGTGCCTGACATCAGGATCGTTGCCACCGGTAATTACTCCGATCAGATATTTCTCTTTGATGGCCTTAACAACGGCATATCCGTCCAGCACACTCATCACGCGGCACATGTGGCCACCCGGCATCAGGTGTACGGCACCATCTGTAAAAACACCGTCCACATCAAAAACAAAAGCCTTGATATGTTTCAGGTTTTCTTTATAACTCATACATTTCTTTAATTGATTTATTCATAATTTGGTAAATATCCAACGGTGCTCCTTCCAGAAGTTCTTCATGCAGTTTCAGGACGCGGCTGTCATTCCGGACAGCGGGTCCAGTCTGTGCATCCCGTGGTTCCATGTAGGATATTTTTTCTACAGTTTCTTTAATCAGTGGCATAAAATAATCAAACGGGATGTTCTGCCCATCTGAAATTTCTTTGGCTCTGCTGAAGAGATGATTGACGAAATTGCAGGCGAAAACTGCGGTAAGATGTATGTATTTTCGCTTTTCGTACGTACTCTCCATCACATTTTTAGAGATTTTCAGGGCCAACTGCTTCAGCAGTTCTGCATCTGCCGGAAGTTCAGCCTCTATAAAGAACGGTATTGAAGAGAAGTCGGGACGCTTGGCCTTACTGAAGGTCTGTAAAGGATAAAAACTTGCCTTACGGTAATCTCCACGTAAAACTTCCACAGGAAGTGAGCCTGACGTATGAGCTACAAGGCAGTTTTTATTTGGGATGATTTCTGACACCTCGCCCACCGCATGGTCACTCACGGCAATAAGGTAAATATCTGCCTCCTGAAGATCTGTTGTGGAAGTCTTTATATTAAAAGTGTTGCTGATGTCGGCAAGTGCGGGTCCGTTTCTGCCGAAAACCTGAAGCACCGGGATCTGACAGAACGTAAACATTCCGGCCAGATGGTATGCTACATTGCCGGAACCTATGATTACAATGTTCATTTAACAAATATAGGTCTTTCCGCTTTGGACTAAAAATTGACATATTAATTTAACTTTTAATTATATTTACCATCCAAACCACGAAGCACCCCATGAAGCCTATAGACGCAGAAATTATTGCGATGATGAAGGAGGAGCGAAGCCATGAGAAAGGCCTTCGTAAATTGATGGATGCTTACCAGAGCCGTCTGTACTGGCATATAAGGCGGATGATCGTAGACCACGATCAGGCTCAGGATGTGCTCCAGGATACGTTCATTAAGGTCTATCAGAACTTTCATCAGTTTAAGCAGGACAGCCAACTGTATACATGGCTGTATCGTATAGCAACCAATGAGGCGCTGCAGCAGCTTAACAAGATGAAGAAGATGCAGAAATCCGATGAAGATCCGGATTACCATCTGATGAACCTGGTGGCCGATAACGTGGGCGCAGGAGGAGATGAGATTCAGCTATTACTCCAGAAGGCCATACATACATTACCGGAAAAACAGAAACTGGTATTTATGATGAGGTATTATGATGATTTGCCCTACGAAGAGATTTCGCAGATTGTGGACATGTCTGTGGGCACATTAAAAACCAATTATCACTATGCCAAACAAAAAATTGAGGATTATATAAAAGCAAATTACGAATCGTAATTTAATCACAAATGAAAAATTTAGATATAGAAAAACTGGCCCGTAAGAACATTTATACAACACCACCGGACTTTTTTAGTGAAGTTCAGGGCAATGTTCTGAAAGCTATACGGGAGTCAAACGAAGTGGTGGCAACGCCAATCATTGGCAGATCCAGGAATACGACCTGGTACGCTGCCGCAGCAGCCCTGGCATTAATTATTGGCGGCACGTTTGTTTATAACGCAGGTTCTGATGCAGAAAATTCCATAGTTAATAATTCAGTTATAAATGACCATACACGGGTTGCCAATTCAGAGGTATATCCAGATGCAACTTCGCAAACGCTGCCTGCATCAGAAAATTATGCTGTTCCTGCCGAAGATTTAACCTTAGCGGAAAATCAGTATCAAAAAGCAGGACAACCCCAAACGAATACTGCAAAACCATCAGGAAAAATGGTAATAGCTGCGGGGCCAAGAGCAGACGTGAAAATGGATATGATTTTGGATGAGTTCAGTGCAGAAGATATTGCGGCTTTGTCCATGAATGCAGAGCAGGACGTGTATCTAGATTTATATTACTAACATCTATCCGGGAAAAAATGAAAAGTACTAATATTATCTTAAGCTTCCTGGCGTTGTTCTTCCTTAGCTCCCTCCATGCACAGGATGAAAAGGAATGGCGTAATATGAAGCCCGAGCAGCGTAAAGAGCTCATAAGTAAGATGAAGCCTGAAGAAAAGCAGGAACTGCTCCAGCGGTTCAGAGAAAACATGATGATTGAGGAACTTGATGTCCCGGCAGATAAGAAAGAGGATTTCCGAACTCTGTACAGTGAATATCAGGAAAGTCAGAAGCAAATTAAGGAAAGGTTTAAAGCCAGCAGGAATTTTGAGGGTATGAACGACCGGGATGCAAAGCAGGAGCTGGAGAAAAGTTTTGAACTGGGCCAGCAACTTATGAACAACCGCAAGAAATTTTCTGAAAAATTTCAGAAGATCCTGAAGCCGCAGCAAATCCTTGAAATGTTCCAGAATGAAGGAATGATGCGCAGCAAAATACTGGAAAAAAATAATGAAAACCAGAACCGCGCAGCGCCCCGTGGTGAATCGGCAAGACCGCAGGAACGCGGCAGAACTCTGCACCCCACCCCTGGCAATGTTCCGTCCAGAAACAATAACAACAACGGGTTCAGAACCCAGAGCAGACGACCATAATAGTTTATTTTTTTAATGTTTGGACGACCTTCGCAATGTATTTTGTGAAGGTCGTTTTATTTACATTAACCAAACAGATACTCATTGTTTAGGGCCTGCACTAAGGTCTTTCCAGGGATAAAGGTTGAACTTAGAAACTATGTAGGCTGTGCTCACTTTTCTGAAAAAAAATCGGTCAGAATTCCCTATTTTTGCAAATACTTACCTTATTAAATGAAAAACATACGCAATTTTTGCATCATAGCACATATAGACCATGGCAAATCCACATTGGCCGACAGGCTCCTGGAGTATACCAATACCGTAACCCAAAGAGAACTGCAGTCCCAGACCCTGGATGATATGGATCTGGAGAAAGAACGAGGGATCACCATTAAATCCCACGCCATCCAGATGGATTACGAGCTCAATGGCGAAAAATATATCCTTAACCTTATCGACACTCCGGGACACGTAGATTTTTCCTACGAAGTTTCCCGTTCCATCGCCGCCTGCGAAGGTGCGCTTCTTATCGTAGATGCTGCGCAA
>CAYXUO010000087.1:0-8569 GCA_964468335.1 uncultured Chryseobacterium sp.
TATTTTGCTCATCATTTTGGTTTTTTGAACATTATAATCGGGGTTCGCAGAGTGTGGCGCACTCGGCAAGTACTTTCTGTAGCCGCGGAGCCTTAAGACCGATGTCCTCCAGGATATGCCTGCTGTCCAGAATATTTTTGCAGAGTACAATACGGTCGCTCAGTAGCTGGTCTTTCTCCTTTTTGGTCAGTGTGGTTAGTGAGGTTACGGGATGCAGACCCGAGCGGTCCACCCAGTCTTTCAGTGCATCTCCTTTCGGGTGGTCCCAACCTACCAGATGCATGTTCATGCAGCGGCCATATTGGGCTGCATCTTCGGAAAAACGGGTATTGGTAACCAGCCAGCCCTGATCAAATTTCTCCTTTTGCCCCGTGGTGATATTTTGACAGGTGGCCACATCTGCAAACCTGGACTGAATATAGAGGGATATTTTTACATCGCAAACATATCCCGCACGGTTATGGAATTTACATTCAATCATCATTCTGCGGCTATCTTTCACTGCAATTACATCCACCTCATGGGTCACACAGTGCCCTTTCACGAATACTCCTACTTGTGTACTGTACCCCTGTTGCTTCAGCAGTTCTGCAATATATTGTTCAAAGGGAAAGCCTGAAGGTCCCAGTTCAAGCAGTGCCTGTTTGAGTTTATAGCGTGCTGCTACCGGACAGGATACGTTCTTCAGAAGGCGGAATGCGGTCTTATGAATCTTACTGGTGGACATTCCCTGGACGAGAAGTTCGGTAACTTCCTGAAGAATTTGGTCGGCTTCCAGATCGCTAGCACCCGCACGGATCAGGGATTTTTTTAGTTTTCCGGCGTTAAATGGCACTTTCTTCCCCGAGGCTTTTGTAATGATGATATGTTCGCCTTTTTGCTTCATGCTGGGCGCGTCTGCAAGGGAGATTGGTGTAACTAAAAAGTTCGGTTATGATTAATGGGCAATGTTGTTTTGTATAGCTTGCAGCCACCTAAATTTACAAAAATTCCATGTGGAATTAACTTAAAAGAAATAAAAATGTTTTTTTGGAAACATTTCGGAAAAGGAAATTGGATTACAACCAGGAATGCGTGTGTAATCTATCCCTTAAATTACAGTCCTGTACGTACAAAGCGAGATATTTATCTGCGCCTATGAACATTTCTTGTTAAAAGGAATAGCTCTCCCTGCATATATGTGCTGTTTCCTTAACTCGCTCTCCGTCCTCCGCCAGCCCGAGTTGAATGACGTTTCCACATTCTGTATGGTCATTGCTTTTGTAAATAAAAAATGCCGTACCCAATCCTATAAACAGGATTAAAACAATCAGGGCAGGAACTGATCTTTTGTTTAAAGTCATTTTCTTAATATTTTCTCAAGTGGTTTTCCTTTAGCAAGTTCATCAACAAGTTTATCAAGGTACCGCACTTTTCTGGTAAGGGGATTTTCAATCTCCTGAATCTTATAGCCACAGATGCTGCCGGTGATCAGCTCAGCCTTTGGGTTCAGAACTGCAGATTCAAAGAATTCAGCAAAATTGGTCATACTATCAATATGGTGCTGTAAATCCGCCTCATTGTACCTGGTAAGCCAGCGGATAACCTGGTGTAATTCTGCCCGGGTTCTTCCTTTTTTCTCCACTTTAGCAATATAGTGTGGATATACTGAGGTAAAGGTCATTTCAGCTATACGTTGGTCATGATGTGCGGTACTTTTCATTTACTTAAATTAATGTGAGCAGGTAGTCAGATAGAGCCATCGAGGTCTGCAATATTTGCCAGAATCAGAATCGCTGATTTCAGTTTGGTTTCATCATTCAACAGATTATTTTCAGGTTGGATGGTGAGCTCTACACCAAACAACCGCTGTTTCAGTCGCAACTTTGCCACTGTATTTCCGTTTACCGCAAGATCGCCATAATTACCACTGAAAAGATAATTGCGGTTAATATTCAGCCGGAATCTGTCAGGGCCCGAAACGGCTTCATTACGGCCGATCATTTCGTACGGGAAGTCCAGTCCGTTCTGTAGTTTCGAAACCTGGTTTTTAGAGCCGCTGATGTGGAAGCTCATTATTTCCTTATCTGCCAGAAAAATTTTTACATCGCAGTTGCCGAAATAACCGAAATCGCGTTTTGCTGTAAGGGAAATGTTTCCGTTTGCAACGATATCGTCATAAATTTTTGATTGAAATACCATAGGCCTGCAGTTAAATTCCACCTTAAAATTAGATAATATTTTTTGCTTTGCAGGGGGTTTGTCTATATTTGTAATAATCTACATCTTATGAAGTTAAACATCAATAACGAAACAGGTCTGCTGAAGTCCGTAGTATTGGGCATGCCACATTCTATGGGCCCTGCTCATTCACTGGAGGAGAGTTACGATGCCAAATCCTACCACAGCATTTATAATAATATATACCCGAAGGAGGAAGCTATTGTTCACGAAATGACAGAATTTGAAAAAGTGCTGAAAAAGTATGATGTCGAAGTGTTCCGCCCGCATATTATCGAAAATTATAACCAGGTTTTTGCCCGTGATGTGGCTTTTGTTATAGAGGATAAGATGATTATTTCCAATATTATTCCTGAACGGTATAATGAGCAGGATGCCTACCGAAAGATCTTTGCGCGTGTGGGGTGGAAGAAAATCATTAACCTCCCGGACACGGCTCATGTTGAAGGTGGCGATGTAATTGTTTGGAACGACTTTCTCTTTGTAGGAACTTGCTTTTCTGAGGATTACAGGAATTTTAAGACGGCCCGCACCAATGAGTACGCTATAGAAGTATTGAAAGAGTATTTTCCAAAGAAAAGAGTGATAGACCTGGAACTTAAGAAAGATGATAAGGATCCGTTTACCGGTATTCTTCATCTGGACTGTACGTTCAATCCGGTTGGAAAAGACAAGTGTATTATTTACAAAGATGGTTTTGTTGATGAAAGTGATTACAGATTATTGCTTGATATCTTTGGCGAAGAAAACTGTTTTGAAGTCACAAAACAGGAGATGTTCGAAATGAACCCAAATATATTCTCCATCTCTCCGGAGATTGTTGTTTCAGATTCTTCCTTCACGCGTCTTAACAACCATCTGCGCTCGGAGTGGGGAATGACTGTGGAAGAAATTCCTTACCGTGAGATCTCTAAAATGGGTGGCTTGTTGCGTTGTTCTACCTTACCGTTGGTACGGGAGTAGTTCCGACAGTGTCAGTGGTCCGGCCTGATCACCATTTGTAGTTTGCGGATTTCATCTTCATTGGCAAAACTTTCATATTGAGGTATTGCTGATGAGTGAAAATGCCTGCCTCCGGTGAGTGCCTTTAGTTCGGCAATATTGCCGGAGCGTACTCCGCCACCAACCAAAATGTCAAGTTTGTGCGAATAAGAGGCAATCAGTTCCTTCAATTGTTCCCCTCCTTCCAATGCAGTAGCTTTTCCGCCGGAGGTGAGAACGGCCCGAAATCCCAGCCTTATTAAATTCTGCACTCCTGTTGCCAGGTCCGGAGTGCGGTCTATGGCCCGGTGAAAAGTGCAGGGAACGGTGCCGGCAAGTTGAAGTAATTCGCTGTTTCTCTCCAAATCTACATTATTGCCGTGGGCCAGAATCCCAAAGACAAATCCGTCTGCACCGGCCTGTTTAAATTCAAGCAAACTCCTCCGCATTTCCCGAAACTCAGTATCAGAATACAGAAAGCCGCCACCCACAGGACGTATCATCACGTAAATAGGTTTGCGGTAAACCGACCTTAGATAACGGAATTCCTCAATATCCGGAGTGAGACCGCCCATATGCTGCCCGGAACAGAACTCAATACGGTCTGCCACCGAAAGCAATGCGGTCTCGGCAGAGGTTATTTCAAAACAGGCAATTTCAAGCATTCAGAATTTGGTATTTATTATGTTCAAAGATATAGTAAACCGGGTTTTTGCCAGCATCTCAATGCATGATTCTTATGGTATTACTTCTATGGAGCTACCGCTTATTAGGACTGGGCATCCTCTAAAATTAATAAAAATATTGACTATTTTTGCCATAAAATTGATAAAAGATGCAAACGACTGATACGGTGCTGATGATTGAACCGGTGGCCTTTGGCTACAATGCGCAAACCGCCGAAAACAATTATTTCCAGGTTAATGTTCAGAATGATGAAACGCAAAAAAAAGCGCTTGCGGAGTTTAATGCCTTTGCAGCTAAACTGAAAGAGAAAGGTATTAATGTTATAACAGTACAGGACACCCTGGATCCGCACACTCCGGATTCTATTTTCCCAAATAACTGGGTAAGCTTCCACGGTGACGGAAAGGTAATTTTGTATCCTATGTTTGCACCCAACCGCCGCGTAGAGCGCAGAGAAGATGTGCTGAAGGCGGTGGAGAACCACGGATTTAAAATTGACCGCGTTGTGGACGTAAGCCATTTTGAAAATGAAGGTAAATATCTGGAGGGAACAGGAAGTATGATTTTCGATCACACCAACAAAATTGCCTACGGTTCAGTGTCATTAAGGCTGGACGAAGGATTGTTCCGTAAATTCTGCGCCGAGAACGGTTATGAACCGGTTGTATTTCACAGCCATCAGAATGCAGGGGAGGAGCGTTTACCCATATACCATACCAATGTCATGATGTGCGTGGCCGACCGTTTTGTTGTCATTTGCCTGGACTGTATTGATGATGAGATTGAGCGCGAGAAGGTTCAGGAAGTAATCAAGTCTTCCGGTAAGCAACTTATCGAAATCTCTGAAGACCAATTGCAGAACTTCGCAGGTAATATGCTTCAGGTTCATAACTCCGACGGAAAAACATTCCTGGTGATGAGCCAAACAGCCTATCATTCGTTAACTGCTGAACAGATCGCGCAGATGGAAAAATATTCAGAAATTATAGATGCGGACCTGAATACCATAGAAGTGAATGGTGGTGGCAGTGCCCGCTGTATGCTGGCTGAAGTTTTTCTTCCAAAAAAATAATTTCAATTATATATATTAAAAAATCCACTGCAGTAGCGGTGGATTTTTGGTCATATATGGCGCTTAAGTCTATCTTGTCCGGGATTTGGCATCTTTGCTTGCATCATCAATTTGTCTCAGACCTTTTACCTTTTTGTTTCCAAAACTGTACGTTGCGGAAAACTGTACACCGCGGTTAAACTGGTCGTTGGTTACAAAATTGTAATTTCCGTTGCCTTGTGTATCATCCACCTTTACGATATTAGTACGGAACAGGTCGGTTGCTTCCAGGTTAAAAGTCCAGTCATTCCAGATTTTCTTGATGCTTACATCCAGCGAAGAGAGCGGTTGTAATGTACCGATGTTAAGGATCTGTGCACCTACATACCAATAGTTTACACCCAGGAACCAGTCTTTTTTAGGAGAAAGCCGTAGGGTATTATTGGTTTGGATAAGCAATGAATTGGTATGGGTATTTATAGTAAACGGCGAAAACTGATCTCCGGTAATCGGGTCTTGATCCAGAAAGGCATCTACACGGTTTATCTGCAAACCTACATTGGTATTGGTAGTCAGTATATTGTTAAAAAAAGATTTCTGAGTTCCAACCGTTGCGGAGAATTCAACTTTATCTCCGTAGTTGGTTCTGATATACCGCAACTCATCGCCATTTTGTAAAGGAATCTGTGAGAAATCGTCTTTTGTTAAACTGTGGCTTACTACAAAGAAGTACGACTGCTTAAACATATAGGTTAAATTGTTGTTGTACACCTCCGAAGCTTTCACAAAAGGATTATTCTGGATGTAATTGGTAGGCGTAAGGTAAACACGTACCGGATTCAGTTCCCAGAAAGATGGCCGGCGAATCCTGCTGGAGAAGGAGTAGGAAATATTGTTCTGGTCATTGATGTCGAAGCTAAAACTGGCAAAAGGCAGCAGATTGCTGTAATCCCTTTTTATATTGACCTCCGAATCCAGGATTTCGCCGAATGAATGAGTGTTCTCCCATCTCACCCCAAGTTTTCCGGAAAATTTCTCGCCAATTTTCTTTTCTGCTGAGAGGTAGGCGCCGCTAATCTGTTCGCGGTAAAGAAAGTGATTGGACTGATTTTCGTCCTTCACATAATTTCCTGTCGCCGGATCCAGCTGCTCGAAGTAGGTATCATTGTCTGTATCCGTCTTGCTGTAGTTACCACCCGCCGCGACTGTAAGTCCATTTTGAAACTTGTGAAGGTAATCTGCGGTTGCTGCATAATTGTTGATGAGCTGAGGCGCGCGCTGTTGGAACCTGTTATTGAGATCCAGTGTTTCCTGAAGGATATTTGAGTTGAAGGTGGAATTGGTATTGTCCTGGAATCTTTTGAAATTTAGATATGCAACGTTCAGATTGAGTTTGCTGCCCAACGAATCGGTTTTGATTTCATAATTCAGGTTCAGGGAATTATTATAAGAGCGTGAATTTTCATTATTGATTGTTTTATTGTAGCGGGTTTCACCTGGAGTAGTGATTGAATTGAAAAGTTCCCCCCTTGAATCATAGCTTCTGTTCGCCCAGGAATTCCAGCTTAAAGCTATGTTTTGCCTGTCATTCAACGCATAGTCCATATTGAGGTAGCCGCCCAGGTTTAGGTTGGGATCAGAAACAGGTCCTTCAGAGGTGTTTTGGTAGCCGGCCGTACCGTTCTGCAGTTTATAATACTGTCGTCTTTGCCAATTGGAACCGTTGATGTTGGTCGATATCCCCAGTTTATTCTTTCTGAAATTTAAAGAAACCGCGCTGGACTGCTGATTGTAAAAATCCTGATGGTTGGTCACCCTGAAGTTACCGTTCAGGCCGTCATCCAGTTTTTTCTTCAGGATAATATTAATTACCGCCTCCGAGGATTCTACGTTAAACTCACTTCCCGGTACCGTAATGACTTCGATTTTGCTGATGTTTTCGGCAGGGGTGCTTTTTAGAAGTTCTATAACAGCCTCGGCATTCATTTTGGTCCTGCGGCCGTTCATAAAGATCACTGCATTAGACTTACCCAGGACTTTTACTGTTTTGTCATCGGTGGACGATACTAGCGGAGTGGCTTTAAGTATGCCGAAGGCAGTATTTCCTTTCGCGACAGGTGAGCGGGAGACATCATATACGAACCGGTCCGATTCTTTCTTAAACGACTTTTTCGTTATTGAAACTTCCTTGATTTCTTTCACGGCGGAAGTATCCTGCTGATAAGCTTCCTGTGAGTATGCAAAGGTCAGTGAGAGAAGAGCAACGATTGTTAATTGTTTTTTCATGGTGATTTCTTTTTGTGTATCCTAAAAACCTGCAGGATTTTGATACTGTTTTCTTAATGTTTTAAGATAAGTATATACTACTTCTGATTTGTTACTAATTTCCTTTGCAAAGATATAAAATAAATGCAGTAATATGCAATGCAAAGTAGTGTTGTAAAGTATTAATATTTTTAAACTATTGGTTTACTGGTATTTAAATTTGTACTTTTGTTAAAGAGGTAGATTTTTTTGAACAAAAAAGAGAGCCAGATTTTATCTGCTCTCCATATTCTCTATTCATTTGAAATGATTATTCCCTGTCCAACCGTGCAAATTTCTTGTCAATCCAGATGGTCGCAAAAGGGAAAAATGCAGAAAGAAGTGCGAAGACCGTATCCTCGTCATCCCATTTAAAGATCCTGCGTGCGGGAACCAACAGTAAAAGATAAAGGGTAAAAAAAAGTCCGTGTATATTACCGATAATAATAATGTAGATGGTGGGTAAAAGTCCCTCTCTGTCATATCTGATCCAGATCATTGCCGAAAACAGGAACACCCAGGATACAGCTTCCAGGAGGCAAACCTTCTTAAACCAGTATGTTATCTTAGCGTCTGAATATTTTGCAAAGAGCCTATCTATAAAGTCCATAATTTCTTGTCTGCCTGAGTAAACAGGTCTGTTTTATTTGTAAAAAGCACTTCCGTCCAGATAGTCAAAAACTTCAGGCGGCAGCATAGGCCGCACATTTTTCCCGGCTTTGATCATCTGGCGGATTTCCGTAGCGGAGAGTTCGATTACCGGTGCGTTCACAAGTGCTATATTCTCATGCTGAAGGTATTCGTGATCTTTCTTTTCCCCCTCAAAAGTGCGCGGATACACAATGATCTGATGATTTTTGATCAGCATTTCAGAATTTTTCCATTTTGCGAGACCGTCCAGATTGTCTTCGCCCATAATCAGTGCAAAGGCATAATCCGGATATTTCTCATGCAGATAGGTCAGCGTGTCTATGGTGTAACTTGGCTGAGGCATGGAGAATTCCACATTGGATGCACGCATTTTCGGATAGTTCTTAATGGCAAGTTGTACCATGTCCAAGCGGTTGTGGTCTTTCAGCAGTGATTTTTTTTCTTTGAAAGGATTTTGAGGGCTTACCACAAACCAGAGTTCCTCCATATCCGTATTTTCCAGGATATAGTTGGCTAAAATCAAATGACCGATATGGATAGGATTGAAACTCCCGAAAAACAAACCTACCTTCTTCATAATCCTTCGTCTGCCGTTGTAGCTATAATGTCATTAGCTTCCTGCGATTCAATAAACTTAACATCACGTATGTTCAGGAAATAGGTCACATTGCCTTT
>CAYXUO010000088.1:0-8425 GCA_964468335.1 uncultured Chryseobacterium sp.
CCTATTTTTGCCCACCATTAGGAGAGGTGTCCGAGTGGTTGAAGGAGCTAGCCTGGAAAGCTAGTATACGGGTAACTGTATCGAGGGTTCGAATCCCTTCCTCTCTGCAATTTCAAAACAGCCTGCCGGCTCGCCCGGCAGGCTGTTCTTTTTTGCTTATTTCATAATCACAATATTTTACCGAAAAAACTGCCTGCACAGATCGTGCAGGCAGTAATTTTTTTGAAAATATTTAGGTCAACTTACAGTCTTGTGTCTGTATCGTTGTTATACCAACGCTCGTAAGTTGTACGCGCATCTTCTTCATTTCTTGGCTTGTAACCCATATAGATACCGCCATCTTTGATTTCAGACTCGTAACGTGCAGCTTCATCTTCAGGAATACCTGTACCCGTCAGTGCGCCAACTAAACCTCCGGTAGCTGCTCCCGCACCTGCACCTGCCAAACCTGCAGCAAGCGGACCTGCCACAACAAGACCTAATCCCGGTAGCAATACGTTGGAACCAATAGCTGCAATAGCACCTACAACTGCCCCAATACCACCACCAATAAGTGAACCTGTACCTGCATTATCTGCTACCTTATCGCCTAAAGCTGTATCTGTATCGTTGTTGGTAAAATAGGTGTCACGTGTTCTGTCAGACATCAGTACATTTACATCGTCTTTGCTGTAACCTCTTCCATGCAGATCTTCATAAGCTCTGTCGGCCTCTTCTCTTGTTCTGAACACTCTGGATACATAGTCGTTTCTAAATTCTGGTCTGAATGGTTGATTTTCCATAATAGTAAAAATTTTAAATGTTAATATTTGTTTTGTGCTTCCTAAAATTCAATTACGGTGCCACAGATTACATCATTAACATTGTTTAACACTATTACAACTTCTTTCTAATCGCTTTGATAAAGCAGTTTGCAGCCACCATCAGCTAAATCACACAGCTTACAATTGCTGTGTATTTATGCAACAGGCAGGTTCTCAGAAATATAACCAGATAACATTTTATAAATCATCAGCAGTACTGAATTCGCCTCTGAGGTTCATTGCAAAGCTGAGCGCAAATGGTTCAGTGTATTTTGGATTGTCCAGCAGGTGCATCGCTTTTGTAATTGCGCTTTCCGCCGTCATATCCCGGCCGCTAATTGCTCCGATACGTTTGAAAATATTACTGTTTTCATACTTTCCGAAACTGATACCTCCGGATATACATTGAGTAACCACAACAATTTCTGTCCCCTTTTCGCGGATTTTACGCAGCGTGCGTTCAGTTTTGGCACTGCTGAAGATGGTCCCGCTGCCAAATACCTGCAGTATCAAAACCTTCATCTTAGGCATTTCGGTAAAATAGTCCAGGGTCATCCCCGGGAATATTCTCCAAAACAATACCTCTCTGGAAATATGCATGTCCACAGAGAAAGGAATATCGGAAGGGCTCCGGTACAGGAAGTCTTTTTCAACCTTCAGGTGCACGCCGGATTGTCCTAATGTAGGATAATTTGGACTTTGATATGCATCAAAATACTCTGCTGAATATTTAAGTGTGCGGTTGCCACGCAGCAGTTTATATTCAAAATAGATCGTTACTTCCTGAATAACGGCTTCACCGTTCTCATAAAGACTTGCATAATACAGGCCTGTAAGCAGATTCTCCTTTGCATCCGTACGCAGGTCCCCAATTGGTAACTGCGAACCCGTAAGGATTACGGGCTTCCTTAATCCTTTTAACATAAAACTCAGCGCAGACGCGGTATAGGACATGGTATCGGTGCCATGCAGAATAAGAAAACCATCATAAGCTGCATAATTTTCTGCAATGTAGCCTGCTATTTTTTTCCACTCTTCGGGACCAACATCAGAGGAGTCAATAGGAGTTGCGAATGCCTCAACTGATACCTCACATTCAATGAGGCTCATTTCCGGGATTTTGCTGAAGATATTGGAGAAATTAAAGGGAACCAGCGCACCGGTTTCGTAATTCTTTTCCATTCCTATGGTTCCACCGGTGTAGATCAAAAGTACTCTGCGTTTCATAGGGTAAATTTACAGTAAATTGGGGGTTCACAAAAATAACTGCCCTACAGCGAAATTATTTTGCAGAAGCTTTAAACTACCGGTCTTAAATGAGATCCTTTTTCTCTTTTTGGTACCATTATTGAGAATTCAGGCACAAAGACAATCTTATATGAAGTTAAAGTTGAGGAAGCAGGGATATGCCGCATTGGCGGGTTTCTTAATGATGAATCTTGTACATTGCACCAAAAGTGAAACAATTGCAGATCCCAGTGTGGGCCAGGATCAGGTACTAAATGAACAGAAAAGGAAGGAAATAGAGGATTCGCTGAAGCGTGAAGCTGAGCGGGTGACCTATAGCTACTTTCTTTTTCCAAAGAACAAAAAAGACTCTGCAATGGCAGTTTTCAGGGAGAAATTCAGTGACAAAGAGCAGTATACTATATTAGCACTCAACCGTTTGGATAAAAAAAACAGCTGGAGAGCCGACTCATTGGTGGTTCCGGATAAGTTTACCGATGATTTTCTGCTGTATTCCCCCTTTCCAAAATCTTTGGATTCTTTGCAACAGGTGGATAAGATGGTGTTTTTCTCCTATGCGATGCATGCTTATGCACTTTACGAAAAAGGTACACTAATAAAATGGGGACCCAGCAGTATGGGTAAGAAAGCAACACCCACCAAAACAG
Source organism: uncultured Chryseobacterium sp. (assembly GCA_964468335.1). GTDB lineage: Bacteria > Bacteroidota > Bacteroidia > Flavobacteriales > Weeksellaceae > Marnyiella. The sequence continues at coordinate 2,699 of CAYXUO010000088.1, forward strand.
GACTGATGTTCGCCAACTGGAAAAAGGAAGAAGCGATATCAACTTCAAATTCTGAATGGATTTTACGCTGGAACTTTAATATTCATAATACCATGGGCATAGGCTGGCACCAATATGACCTGCCGGGACATCATGCGTCGCACTCCTGTCTGAGGCTGTTGGAAGAAGATGCAAAATGGATTTATACGTGGGCCGATACGTGGGTTTTAAAAGATCAGGGCCAAACGGTTGCGGCCAAGGGAACACCCGTTATTGTATTTGGTGAATCGGACTTCGTAAGCCGCCCCTGGCTAAGACTGGCACAAGATCCCGCAGCAAATGAATTATCGGTCAGTGACATGAATGAGGTATTTGTGCCTCATCTTGGCGAAATCCTGAAAGCTCAGCAGCAAACGCAGGCTTTACGTAACAGTTCGCTTTCTGAACGTAAGCCTGCAAAAACTACTCCTCAGGCCTAAGTTCATCTGCTTCATGAGGTAGGGTAGAACTGATAGCGAATTTTCTTAGCAATCTCATTTCACGTCCGGCTTTCCTCTGTCCCCACAGGGAGGCCAAATACGTGAGTACGACCAGTAGGATAGTGGCAAAGGATACCGGCAGGGCCCATTTATAGTCATCAATATTGATCTGTTCACCCACAAACCACAGGGTGATGAAGACCATCCACAGAATTCCGAAAAGAAAATAAAGAAACATAAAGAAGGTCCAGACAGCGGCGCTGGGTCCAAATATTCCGCGGATGGCGGTTTTACCGTCCTCGGTTTCAGTTCTTAAAGCCAGGTTGGGTTTCCAGTACCGGTCATACTCGGTTTTAACAGTAATGATGGCCGCCTCCTGGTTTATATTACCTACAAAATATTTCTGATATTTTTTGAGGTACATCTTTAAATTCCGGGAATACTCTTCAGGTGTCAGTGAGGTGTACATTTTAAACCGGGGTCTGGACCGCATTCTGTCCAGCGTCGTTTCTTCAGTATTCATTATTGATCAGTGTAAGGTACGGGATCTACCAGGATAAAAGTCATTTTCAGGTTTTGTACTCCCCGCAATATTTCTAATGTAATTTTCCTGCCTGGCTCCGATTTCAACAATAGCAGTATCTGTTCCAGTTTCATCTCCCCAGCCCTGCGGTTGTTAATTTTCTGCAGTTTGTCCCCTTTTCGCAGTCCCGCCTCATAAGCCGGCGATCCGTCGCGAATTGCGGCAACGGAGTATTCCGGTTTTAAGGTGAATTTATACAGGAATTCATTGGTAGCAGTTGCGTATCCGGTGGCAGATTCTGAATGACGCGGCGAAGGATTTTCTACCTTCACCAGTTCACGGCCCCACGACATTCCGTCATGTTTTACCTCCAGGCCGCTCATATTCAGATGAAAAGGATCATTGTAATTACGGTTTTTTTTCAGATACATCCTGCTCGCGGGATAATCCATTATAATTGTGAACCTTCGGAAAATCTCACCGCCAAGGGAACCTTTCCGGCCGGGTACCAGGCTGAGATGCTGCACCGATTCAGCATCTGGAAGGGCTGTTAGAGGCTTCTCGAAAATAAATTTACCCAGGTACAGGCGGTGTATCCGACTTCTTTTACCGAAAATATCACCGTTAAATCCCCGACCCAAATAATCATCAATATTGGGTCGGTTGTATTGAAAACCTTCAGTTACGTGCGGAAACAGCCAAAGTGGGTCACTGTTTCCCAAATCCAGCAGGAGTTTTGAGTCTGACCTGTGTGAGAACTGTTCTACACCTGCCGTAAGATACGGTTTATTGCCTTCCAGGATTATGGGGAACCCGGTGAATGACCGTCCAGTTTTAGTAACCTCCGGTAAATTTCGGGATACCGTAATTTTCTTTGCTATATAGTCAATTTTTACCTTATGGTTCCGAAAGAAATGATATCCAATGATTCCGTTTACCGGAATGCCAACATGCGAGGAAAAGTTGAACTCTTCATTTAAAATAACATAGATGGTGTGGCGGGCATCGAGTAGGGATTTTCCGATCTGCACCTTATTGTTTACTGATTTTAAGCCTTCAATCTCCAGGTCACCACCTAATCCGGAAAATTTTATTCTCTCAGAATCCTGCAGTGTCAGTTCCTTCTGTTCCAGGCTGAAAAGCAGAGTTTCAGCAACGCCTGTGTCCAGCAGAAACGTTAGCTGTACGCCGTTTACTGTGATGGGGATAAATATGAGATTATTGATAAACTGAAAGGGAATGATTTCCCGCCTGGAATTATCGGCTAAGTAAAAACCTTCCTGCGCACTCGCGTGGGAAAAGCTTAGGTAGATGAGTAACAGAAGAATTTTCACCTTATGAAGTTACAAAAACTTTGAATGTGCATTGCAGCTTAACCAATATCGGCAGAACATTCCCGGAATCCCTACATTAGCTCATCGGATATAAAAATCTCCGGAACTTATTCCGGAGACCATTTACAGGACTTTTTCCCATCATTTGTGTTTCATGGTTTTAAATTTTTGGCGTCCTGCATTTCTGTTGCTAATGTAGTGCAATGGCTTTCATTTAAAAAATGACCCTGGGGGACAAATTGGGGACAATCCCTTTGATATTGTAAAGTAATGTTTATTAGGTAGTAACAAAAATCCACTGGATTTTACAATCTCTGATTATGCACAGAGAGTTGTTATCAGCACTTTAATCCTATGGGGTCCTCTTTGCAGTTAAAAGGAGATAGTAAGTTTTGCATAGTAATTTCATCTAGCGTAAAACAGGTAGATGTAGTCTTTTTTTGTAAATTGTTCATCATATCAATCGGTTTAGGGATTGATTTAATGTTTTATATTGTGGATGAGGCAATTGTACTTTCTAATTTCTCTTTTATTGAGTCAGATTATTTTTGCTTCGTCGGGGCCGGTATTTTCAGCTGCAGCCAGACAGGAAACGGAGCATTTGATAAGAAGTAAAGAACGGCTTCTGAATGATACGCTGGCTTTAAAGAAAGGACTGTATGAAAAATCTCCTTATGACCGGATTATTTCTGAAACACTGCTGTCAAAGGCTTATTCCAGGGTTGTGGACGGCATTAACCCTAAAAGTGAACTTCATCACAGAAATTCCATAGCGAGGTCCGAAAAAATAAATGACATTGGCCTGAAAATTTGGACTGAACTTAATTATGCCGAGTATCTGTACCGCTACCGCGAAATAGACCGGGCTATGCCCAGGTTTCTCAGTGCTTTGGCTTCGCTGGAAAAAACGGAGACCCATCAATTAATATTTCCCGGCTGGACTTTTAAGACCATAGGCTATTATCTGGGTACGATCGGTGATTATGACCAGGCAATTGTGATGCTGAAAAGAGCACAGCACTATTCGGATCCACAATCAAAGGAGTATCCGGAAATTCTGGATAATATAGGGCAATATTACTACCTTCTCAAAAATTTCGAACTCGCAGAAAAATATTTTTTAAGTGCCGGTAATTATGCCCGGGTTTTAGATGATCAGCTTAGATATGCCAAGATCCTTGGAAATCTGGCACTCATCCGCGGGGAATTGGGAAGGTATGAAGAGGCAGTAAGTTTGCTGCGCAGGGATATTGAAATTTCTGAACGGAAAGGTGCGGCTCAGAATACCCTGTTTGCACAGATTGCCCTGGGCCGTATATTTCTGAAAGCAGGCAGATATGCTGAAGCTGAGGCGGTTCTGAACGAAGCTCAAAATATTGCCGTTACAAAACCATATTTTTTAAGTTCCAGACGCCAGATTGCGCAGGTGAGGCTGGATCTCGCTGAGCGTCTGCACCACTTGCCGGAAGCTCAGGCTTTACGTACTGAGATTCGTTTTCTGGACAGTTCGCTGCGACTGAAGGATGGAGAACAACCGTTAAACAAGGCCTATCTGTTGACGCAAAAGGCGCTCTATCAGCAAAAAATAGCCAAAGCAGATGAGGAACTGGTTTTAAAAAACAACCTGCTCCTGATTTTATCTGTTGTTGCCGGAACAGGATTTATCTTACTGGGAGCTTATCTTATAAATCTTAAGCAGGCAGAGTTCCGCCGTAAGCGGGAGTACTGTGCAATGATTCTTAAACTTCAGCAGGAAAAGGAAAGTTTTGAATGCAGACTCAATGAAACCCGGCAAACAGTTCGGGACCAAATTGAGTATCTTCAGAGTAAGAAGCTGCACATAGCTCAGCTCAATGCTGAGATTGAAAAAATACGTCAATCATCCTCATCCCATTTGGAGGATAAGGAAGGGAAGCTGCAAAAACTTCTGGAGTCCCATCTGATGACTGAAGAAAACTGGCAGATCTTCCGCCGGCAGTTCCAGAAAGAGTATCCTGAATTCTACGAAACGCTCAGACTGGAATTTCCCGATTTAACGCCGGCCAATCTGCGTATAATTCTTTTACAGAAACTTGGTTTCAGCGCTGTAGAAATTTCGGGACTGTTAGGGATCACACAGGATGCTGTAAAAAAGTCCAGGCAACGCCTGAAACGCAGGCTTGGTGAAAAGTATGAAACACTTTCGGACCTGGTAAATTCGGAAATATAATGATTAAAGCTCACGGGCAATCTTTACCAGCTTACCATGTTCAAAAAAATACAGGCTGCCGGCCCACTCGTTCTTAGTTTTTAGTGGCTGAGCCCGAAGATCATTTTCAAAGAATTTGCTGAAATTCCAGGAATATCTCGAATTGTAATAGCCTGCGTCCATCGCGTAAAGAGGTGCTGTGAAAACCGCCGACCTCTGTTGCAATGTTTCATTTAGGTTCCCAAAACCCTGCATCACGAGAAAAAGTTGGTAGCTATTCTCTTTAGCAAACTTTTCATAAGTGGACATGGGTAAACAGTACTCAGATTTACATCCGTTTGTAAAGGTGTAAACCAAAGCCCGCGGATGTTTCTGGATTTCCTCCCGAAGTTGCTTTCCGTTTACCCTGTAGATATAATTGGGATCGGCCTCTGCGAATGATACCAATGGTACTACCTTCTGTTGCTGTTCTGAAGATAATTTACGGTAATCATCGGTTACGCCGTATACCGTACAGGAGCTTAGAACAAAGAGGGAAGTTAGCAGGAGGAAAATTTTAGTCATGGCAAAGTTGGTTTGTTCAAATATAAAAAAAACTCCCCGGTTTTCGGAGAGTTTATAACTGTATAAAAGATATGTTTAGTATCTGTAATACTCAGGCTTATAAGGTCCTTCCACCTCTACACCAATGTATTTCGCCTGTTCTTCAGAAAGCGTTTCCAGTTCCACACCGATTTTTTTCAGGTGAAGCATGGCTACTTTCTCATCAAGTTGCTTTGGTAGTGTGTAAACTTCATTTTTGTATGCTGACGCATTGGTCCAGAGTTCAATCTGCGCCAAAGTCTGGTTGGAGAATGAGTTGGACATTACAAAACTTGGGTGACCTGTGGCGCAACCAAGATTTACCAAACGGCCTTCTGCCAGGATAATGATGTCTTTACCGTCAATATTATAAAGATCTACCTGAGGTTTGATCTCATTTTTGGTATCACCATAATTTGCGTTCAGCCAAGCCATATCGATTTCATTGTCGAAGTGACCGATATTACAAACGATGGTCTTGTCCTTCATTTTAGCGAAGTGTTCACCTCTTACAATGTTGAAGTTACCTGTTGTGGTAATGATGATGTCAGCCGTTTCAATAACGGTGTCCAGTTTCTTCACTTCATAACCTTCCATCGCAGCCTGAAGCGCGCAAATTGGGTCTATTTCTGTTACGGTAAC
>CAYXUO010000089.1:0-6347 GCA_964468335.1 uncultured Chryseobacterium sp.
AAAGAGGTAAAGCATTCCGACCATTGTCCGGTCATGGTTGAATTAAATGCGGCGCAGAATTAAATTTGCAGAATGCCGGTGAGGAGGTTGAAAATAAATAAAATATCCCGATTGCCGCGTTTCAGGATATTGAAAATTTTTGCGTTGTAATCATGTCACCCCTTCGGGGTTTTGCGCAGGTCTATAATAATGTCACTCCTTCGGGGTTTGAACCGATCCGATATTGATGACGTTAGAATAATGTCACCCCTTGGGGGTTTTGCCGGTCTATAATAATGTCACCCCTTCTGGGTTTCGCCGGTCCTGCGGAACTCCAGCACCCGATTACTAAATCACTCCATTTCACGGTTGACCAAATCCATTGAAAAGGCTGGAAGACAGATGGCTAAGTATTCACACTCTTCATCAAACGGATTGCTGTAGCGGATGTGCGCGTCCTTTTCTATTCTGATGCTTTGGCCAGCCTCCAGGACCAGGATTTCACCGTCAATTTCGAACTGCTTCCGACCTTTGATGATATAAGTGAACTCATCAAATTCGGGAGTCTGGTGTGGCTCGCTCCAATGCGGTGGTGCGATCATATGTGCAATTGAGATTTCCGGATTACTTGTGGAATTACCCCAGATCTCTTCAATTAGTTTTCCGTCACTGGTTGGTACTACGAACGGAGATTTCTGGATTTTATATTTCTTCATCGTGAATGCAAGCCGGTTACTTTTTACCTGCCATTTCAAATTTAACAAAAAAATCCTTCTCGATTATGAAAAGGATGTTCTGTATGATCAATTTATCTTTAGAACTGCATTTCCGGAATATCACCTTCAATGATCAGATCTGCTTCGGTTGCTTTTACAATATCTTCCACACTTACACCCGGAGCACGCTCCAGCAGTTTGAATCCGTTGGGCGTAATGTCCAGTACCGCCAGTTCGGTCACTACTTTCTTTACGCAACCCACACCTGTTAAAGGCAGGGTACATTTTTTCAGAATTTTACTTTCACCGGCTTTATTCACATGCATCATGGCCACGATAATATTTTCCGCTGAGGCTACAAGGTCCATGGCACCGCCCATGCCCTTCACCATCTTACCCGGAATTTTCCAGTTGGCAATATCGCCGTTTTCAGCAACTTCCATGGCTCCCAGTATGGTAAGATCTACTTTCTGACTGCGTATCATGCCGAAACTGAAAGCAGAATCGAAGAAAGAGGCACCCGGGAGTGTCGTAATCGTCTGTTTTCCCGCATTGATAAGATCTGCATCTTCCTCGCCTTCAAACGGAAAAGGTCCCATTCCCAGAACACCGTTCTCACTTTGGAACTCAACAGAAATATCCTGTGGCACATAGTTGGCCACCAGAGTCGGAATTCCTATTCCCAGGTTTACGTAATAACCGTCCTTAACTTCTTTCGATATTCTCTGTGCGATTTGTTCTTTTGTGAGCATGCTTCTACTTTTTCACGGCAATTTACTCAATTTGGAAATAATATGGAAATTAAGCTTGATATAGTTACCCGACTCTTCAATCGGATTTATATGATTATTTTTGCGCATACTTTATCCTGAATGAAAACCCTTTTCCATTATCTTAAACCTCATAAATGGCTTATAGCGCTCGCGCTGCTGTTCACTACTGTCAACCAGGTATTTTCACTGTTCGCACCTGCCATTACAGGTAATATTCTGGATGAACTGGTGACGCATCCACATTTTTTTGATGCAGAGGAAACCCTGCCACGGACACTGAACGAATATCTGTACGGGAGCCAAATTTACAACGGCGTATTTTATTTTCTGGGTCTGCTTATAGGTACAGCCATGGTAAGCCGGATTGCAAAAGCACTTCAGGATTATACGGTAAGTGTAATCACCCAAAAGTACGGTGCCAAGATATTTACAGACGGACTGCAGCATTCCATGGCACTTCCCTATCAGGAATTTGAAGACCAGCGCAGCGGTGAAACTCTGTCCATCCTGACCAAAGTGCGGGAAGACACTGTTAAATTTATTACCAGTTTCATTAATGTATTCTTCGGAATACTTGTGAGCATCATTTTTGTCTCCATCTACGCCATTCAGCTTCACTGGTCCATCATGCCGGTTTATACTGTGGGCATATTCCTTATTGCATTTGTAACCAATTTGCTCAGCAAAAGAATCAAGAATATCCAAAAAGATATTGTGGGCGAGACCACAAGTCTGGCAGGCAGCACTACGGAAAGTCTGCGGAATATTGAAATTGTAAAAAGTCTGGGCTTAACAGGACAGGAAGTAAAGCGCCTGAACAGCAACACCTATAAGATATTGGGTCTGGAACTTAAGAAAGTAAAAAGGATCCGTTCTTTAAGTTTCATTCAGGGAACTATGGTCAATTTCCTGCAGCAAATGATCACCTTCACCCTGCTGTTCCTGATTTTTCGCGAAATCGTAACACCCGGACAGTACCTGTCACTAATGTTTTACGGCTTCTTTATTTTCGGGCCGATGCAGGAAATTGGCAATATCATCATTTCTTACCGCGAGGCCCAGGCCTCACTGAACAATTTCGACAGGCTGATGGAGAAACCCGCCGAGGAAAAACCATTACAACCGGAACACATTGGTGCTATTGAGGATCTGGAATTCCAGCAAGTTTCCTTCCAGCATCAGACTGCGCACTATAAAGCTCTGAACGGAATTTCATTTAGGGTACAAAGCGGCGAAACAATCGCCTTTGTCGGACCCAGCGGTTCGGGGAAGAGCACACTTGTAAAACTTCTTGTCGGACTTTACCGTCCCAAAGAGGGTAATATCCTGTACAACAGGAAGGACGGCAAAGCCTTTGACTTCGATGAACTGCGGAATCAAATTGGTTTCGTAACCCAGGATACGCAGCTGTTTGCGGGCACCATCCGCGAAAACTTATTGTTTGTGAATCCCGAGGCCACTGAAGAGGATCTTAATATGGCCCTGAAAAAAGCCAGTTGCACCGGACTTCTGCAGCGTGCCGAAAAAGGAATTGAAACCGTAATCGGCGAAGGCGGATTGAAACTGAGCGGCGGCGAAAAGCAACGCATTGCCATTGCCCGAGCATTGTTGAGGAAACCACATCTTCTTATTTTTGATGAAGCCACTTCTGCCCTGGACAGCATTACCGAAGAGGAAATTACCGCCACCATCAGGGATATTTCGCGCGAAAAAGACCAGATTACCGTGTTAATCGCCCACCGTTTGAGCACCATTATGCATGCAGACCGTATTTATGTCCTTGAGCGCGGCAATGTAATTGAAACCGGCTCACACCTGGATCTTATAGCCGAAAAAGGTCTGTATTATGCGATGTGGAGACAGCAGATTGGTGAAAGGAAATAAAAAAAACGGGTGAAAGCCCGTTCCTGTATATTGTATGAAGTAATTTACGCTTCACGCTTTCTAACCGTTCGCTGTTCAATCCTTTTCTCAAATTTTTCACCCTGGAAAATACGCTGAACCATAATTCCGGGAATGTGAATTTCATTGGGATCCAGTTGTCCCGGCTCTAACAATTCCTCCACTTCAGCGATTGTTATCTTACCGGCACCGGCCATAGGTGCGTTGAAGTTTCGGGCTGATCCTTTGAAGATCAGATTACCCGCATGATCTCCTTTCCAGGCTTTTACGATTGAAAAATCAGCTTCGAAAGCGTGCTCCAGAATATGCATCTTACCGTGGAATTCTTTAGTTTCCTTGCCTTCGGCCACCTCTGTTCCGTAACCTGCAGGTGTATAAAATGCGGGAATGCCAGCCTGAGCCGCCCTGCTCCTTTCGGCAAGTGTTCCCTGCGGAACAAGTTCCACGTCCAGTTCCCCGGAAAGCATCTGACGCTCAAATTCGGCGTTTTCGCCTACATAAGAGGAAATCATTTTCTTAATCTGTCTTTTCTGCAGCAAAAGTCCAAGCCCAAAATCATCAACTCCTGCATTATTGGATATGCAGGTCAAATTGGTGATGTTGCTCTCCACCAGTGCATTGATGGTATTTTCGGGAATTCCGCAAAGGCCAAATCCACCCAGCATTAAAGTCATTCCGTCTTTTATTCCTTCAATGGCTTCCTGTGCGTTCTTTACTCTTTTATCGATCATATTGAGGTCTGATTTTTCTGCCAATAAAATTAAGGATTTTTTTGGAATTTTACCGGCCTTGCAACCGCTGTTTGGAAAATCAAACCGGGCAGAAGACAGCTGGACGTGCCGGCATCCGGCTAGAAACTGCAAAAAGTTATACATCAGCACTAATTTGTTCATTTTGTTATGTAACTTTTTGTTTGTGAGCAGAATTTATTCTATTTTTGCAGCCTGTTAACCAACCTCTGACGAAGGACGTGAATGTTGCTTAGCTTGACAAAAATTTTTTATTTATAAAAATGGATTTATTAAAGTACGTACAGGAGAAGTACATTGCTAAAAAGGAATTCCCGGAATTCAAAGCTGGTGACACCATCACCGTTTATTACGAAATTAAGGAAGGTGCTAAAACAAGAACACAGTTCTTTAAAGGTACCGTTATCCAGTTAAGAGGAACTGGTGCTACAAAGACTTTCACCATCAGAAAAATGAGTGGTGATGTAGGTGTAGAAAGAGTATTCCCAATCAATCTTCCAGCACTTCAGAAAATTGAAATTGACAGAAAAGGTAAAGTTAGAAGAGCAAGAATCTATTACTTCCGCGACCTTAGAGGTAAAAAAGCGAGAATTAAGGACGCTTCTTACAAGAAATAATTCAGACTTTTACAATATCAAAACCACCGGAAATTCCGGTGGTTTTTTCGTTTTACCCTAATGTGAGAAACTAATTGCAATCCATATAAATTTCGTGAAACAGATAAATATCATTTCATTCCTATGAATGCACACCTCGGGCATTAAGTATATTTGTGTAGAACATAACATTTTTCAAAGAGAACAGTTCACGAATACATTATTGCTGCTTCTCCGAAAATAAAACCATGAAATTTTTATGACAGACCTTAAACATGCCCACACCTTTCACATCCCGGTAATGGGGCTGGCCTTCACAATTGACAGCCCACTGCGCGTTGCCCAGTACGGAATTGATTCTGTAATCTCCATTATGGATGATGACCTGATTGAAAAAATGAACGCTTTCTATTCAGACAAATTTAAACGTCCCTATCAGGAAGTTACACAGAAGATGGAGGATTTCCGTGCAAAGCGCATCACCAATTATCTGAATATGATGGATTCCGTGATCACTGAAAAATTTGAAAACTACAAACAGGAGCTTACCGAGAAACAGAGTAAACTGGAGGAGTTTATGTCCATCTTACCTTCCACTTCCGGTTTAAAACAGAAACTGCAGCAGGCGGTGACCACGGGAAAACAGAACATCAGCGAAGTAAGGTTGTTGCTGGACACCTATTTTAGACCCGGCAGTATTGATGTCAACATCATGACTAAGGTGGACAAGGACAACTTCAGCGGAAAGGAGCAGCTGCCCACCATTTACAACGATGCACATGCGGCCCTGCGTGGTTTTGTAAACAGTACTACCCGCTCTTCCGTAGTATTTTCAGCGGGAATGAACCCCCGGCTGTACAGCTATATGGAGACCTTCGGAGAATTCTACCCGGATGCAGCAGGAAATTTTAAAAAGAAAATCATCATTAAAGTGAGCGATTTCCGCTCGGCCCTGGTTCAGGCAAACTTCCTGGCTAAAAAAGGCCTGTGGGTATCCGAATTCCGCATTGAGTCCGGTCTTAATTGTGGCGGGCATGCCTTTGCCACTGAAGGGTATTTAATGGGACCTATACTGGAGGAATTCAGGACGCGCCGGCAGGAGCTTGAACATTCTGCTTACGACCTGTACAACACAGCACTGCAATCTAAGGGGAGAGATATTCCAACGGAAATTCCAAAGGTAAAATATACGGTTCAGGGAGGTGTAGGCACCGCGGAAGAACATCAGTTCCTGCTGGAGCATTACCAAATGGATTCTGTGGGCTGGGGATCACCGTTCCTGCTCGTGCCGGAAGCCACATCCGTAGATCCGGAAACGAGAGAACTCCTTAGAAAAGCCAAAGAAGAACATCTGTACCTGAGTAACATCTCACCGTTGGGTGTGCCGTTCAATACGCTTCGCGGCACCAGTAATGAGCTACTTAAAAGCAAACGTGTACACTCCGGAAAGGCTGGAAGTTCCTGCCCTAAGAAATATCTGGCACTAAGCAAGGAATATGAGGCTGAAGGAATCTGCACCGCCTCCCGTAAATATCAGGACAGAAAAATAGAGGAACTGAATGAGCGCAAGAACGAACTTTCGGCAGAATATTACAACAATGCATACGGCACAATTACCGAAAAATCCTGTCT
>CAYXUO010000089.1:6357-8390 GCA_964468335.1 uncultured Chryseobacterium sp.
AGGCTTGGCTAACTCATCCTATCTTGAACTTGGTCTGCCGGTGAAAGGCCAGGCACAGGGAGTAGTAGTTTGTCCGGGGCCCAATATTGCTTACTTCTCCAAAACCTATTCGCTGAAAGAGATGATTCAGCATATTTATGGTGAAAAATCCGCTGAAAACCATTCGGAACGTCCTAATGTCCTGCTTAAGGAACTGAATCTTTATATTGAAAACCTGGCCGGACAGCTGCAAAACGGCGCGGAAATGACGGCACAGCAAATCAAGAAGTGGGAAGCTTTTAAATCCAATCTGCTGCATGGAATTTATTACTATAAAGATCTTTTTGCTGAATCAAGCTTTTTCAGCAAGGAGAGACCGCTTATTCAGGCGCAACTTTCTACCTGTGAATCAGTACTTCTGAAGATGCAGGCTTCGTAAAACTACTATTTATTAATGCTTCGGCGGGACCGAATGGTCCCGCCGAAGTTTTTTTTAAGCATTAAAACTATTTTTTTGCTACTACAAGTTTTAAAACTTTTTCCCCGCCAGTGCCTTTAATCTTTATGAAGTACACCCCATTCAGCAGGTGACTGGAGGAGAATTGCTGCTTCACATTCACCACAAGTTTTTCCTGTGAACTTACGAGTCTGCCTGATGAATCATAAACTTCAATATTCACTTTCCCAAGCATATTGATTGGGAAACTGATAAAATACCGGTCATCGGCCGGGTTAGGATAGAGCGCGAATTCTCCCCCGGAATTAGTATTGCCTGACTTACATTCATCCGGTATGGTGAAATCTTCAGTCTGATCATTTATACTTCCTTTACTTCCTGCCGACGCATATAACCCCACACCGCGTTTGGCAAATGTTTCCCAGATCATACAGCGGTTATCGCCCCCGGTGCTGGCTATATCTGCCGCAATTATGGCATCACGACCAGACGGAAAAGTCGGATTACACTCCTGGAGTTTTATTCCGTCCATCACGGTCTGGAGAATTTTTGTACTTCCGTTGGTTGAATTGGTCATCACGTCGGAGGCATATCCATATTTTTCGGCGTACTTCCAGTGAAGATCCCATAAAATGGTGGCCCATATGAATCCAATGGCATGGACATTCGGAGTCATGACGCCGTCTTCCAGGAACTCCATACCGTTTGTTCTGGCATACGTATAATTATTGATCCCGAAATCCGGTGAGTAAAACTGTGGGCGGATGCCCATTCCGGCGTTGGTTTGTCCTGCTGCATAGGTTGCAACTGACCTTGGTACCGAAGCGCTTGCATTGGGCTGGTTGGTCAGCATTAACGCGAAGAAATCAGACCACCCCTCCCCCATCTGCTCACTGGACACTTCTTTGTTCAGGCATGAATAACCGTTCCCCGTAAGCCGGTTAGTAATTCCGTGTGCATATTCGTGGATGATAATTCCGTTGTCAAAAGCAGCGTCGGCGTATTGGTCCTGAGTGGAATCATGCTTCAGCGTAACATTAACTTGTGTTCCGGCTGAAACTGTTGCTTTGATAAATTCACCTTCACTATTTTCTATAAGTACGGACGGTATACTGATGGTGCTGTCCGTTCCGCCCATATTTCCAAAGTTTGTTGCCCCGGGATTGTTGTAGATGATGGCTCCTACGGCTCCCGCTTCCTGGATATTCTTCACCTTCGCTGTAAAGTTGCAGCCTCCCCGCTCTGCCAGGCCTATTTTGCCTGCCATTGATGCAGGTAAAAGTGGCACACAGGCATCAATAACAGGCGAAAGAACGACATCGGCAGTAATGCCTGCCGGCGTTAACTGCGGCCCGAATTCTGCTGTCCTGGTGTTGGGCTGCCTCGGAACTGCACTTGCAGGACTGTTGTAGAAAAGCCGCTGCACAAACGAAGGCGTCCAGAGGAACATCTGCATTCGCGGATTGGTACCGTCGGGCGGCGTAGAGAAGTTGGAGTTATTGAGATCCGAACTGTCCTGAGCTTCTGCCAGTACAGCATCACTGCCTAAACCACCTCTACCAAAATTATTGGTCTGGAAATTCCGCGCATTTTCGGT
>CAYXUO010000090.1:0-8275 GCA_964468335.1 uncultured Chryseobacterium sp.
CTCAGGACTGCAGTAAGTACACCCGGGAATATTGCCGTAGTCAATTTTCTCTACATGAAGACCTTTGATTTTTTCTACACAGGTAATACCTTCAGCAGAAGCTACGTGAGCCAGTGCCTGGGTTGGCAGAATATCGCCGATTGCATAGTAACCCGGTACAGAGGTCTCGTACCATTCATTTACAAGTACACGGTCTTTATCGGTTTGGATACCTACTTCTTCAAAGCCCTGACCTTCAATGTTTGCAGCAATACCCACTGCAGAAAGAAGAATATCAGCTTCCAGCGTAATATTCCCTTTAGCCGTTTTTACGTTAGCTTTAACGCCCGCGCCGGAAGTATCAACACTTTCAACAGACGCATTGGTCATAATTTCAATACCTGCTTTTTTAAGTGACTTCTCCAGGTGTTTTGATACATCTTCATCCTCTACAGGGACGATGTTGGGCATAAACTCAACAACAGTTACCTTGGTACCCATTGAGTTGTAGAAATCCGCGAACTCCACCCCGATAGCACCGGAACCCACAACGATCATCGATTTTGGCTGCTCAGGCAAATTCAGCGCCTGACGGTAACCTATCACTTTCTTACCGTCCTGAGGCAGGTTAGGCAGTTCACGGGATCTGGCACCTGTAGCGATGATGATGTGCTCTGCCGAGTATTCGGTAGCTTTACCGTCTTTATCTGTAACGCTTACTTTCTTACCTTTCTGAACTTTTGCAGTTCCCATGATCACGTCAATCTTATTCTTCTTCATCAGGAAGGAGATCCCACCGCTCATCTTGGTGGCAACCCCACGGCTGCGCTGTATTACTTTTGAAAAGTCGAAGCCTGGATTTTCAACCGCATTGAGACCATACTCTTCTGCATGTTTCAGATAATTGAAAACGTGAGCCGATTTCAGCA
The DNA here is from genome assembly GCA_964468335.1 of uncultured Chryseobacterium sp. Taxonomy (GTDB): domain Bacteria; phylum Bacteroidota; class Bacteroidia; order Flavobacteriales; family Weeksellaceae; genus Marnyiella. Next base: position 909 of record CAYXUO010000090.1, read on the forward strand.
ATGCTTTTGTTGGAATACAACCCCAGTTAAGGCAGATACCGCCCAGGTTTTCCTTTTCTATAATCGCAGTTTTAAAACCAAGTTGAGAAGCGCGGATGGCTGTAACATAACCACCGGGACCACTACCGATGACAATAATATCGTAGTTCATGAATTAATAAATTTAATGCGAATTTAAGGAAAATTTCTCAACGGAGGATAAAGCCCCTTTTTATTTGGGATGGCTACTAAAAATATATGTTTACCACCTTATGTACGGGAAAGCCATTGCTTCAGAAATTCAATTTCCTCTTGCTGGGTAGCGATAATGTTATCCGAGAGTTTCAGGAGTTCCGGCTGCTTGCCAAACTTTTTGTAGACCTTTGCCATCTCCACAGCACTCTGATGATGTGGAATCATCTGTTCGGCATAATCCCGGTCCACGTCATTGTGCACCGGCAGTCCGGTATTCATCATAGGGGCCATGGTTGCCATCAGCTCTCTCTGGAATTCTGCACTGTCAGCAGATTGGTCTTTCAGATTATCAAACCTGTCCATCAGTTTCATTTCCTGCTGCTGAGTTTTAATTACCTGACGGGCAAAGTTTTTAAGTTCCTCATCCTTTCCCTTCCGGATCAGAATTTCCGACATCTCCACTGCCCCATCGTGATGATCAGACATCATTTCTGCATAATCCTTATCGTTATTCCCCGACATTTCTTTAGTGTGCATTTCGTCCATCATATCCTGCATTTCATTCAGAATTTCATTCTGTTCTTCTGCCTGATTCCCTGTTGAAACATCACTTTGCACCTGTTCACTTGCCGTATTGGTTTCTGTTTCCGTTTTCTTCTGATTTTCGGAGCATGCATGTAGCGTAAGTGCTGCAAATACACTAAGTGTTATTTTTTTCATAAGTTCTGATTTGCCAAAGCCATACAAAAATGATGCTGATAATCATAAATATAAAATATGAACACCAGCGCACAAAAAAAGAGCGGACAGAAACGTCCACTCTATGTTTAATATTACCGTCCGGAATCTAGATTCCAGGAAACCTGGAAGGATTGCTCTCGTGAAATATTTTGTATACTTTTTCCACCATATCGTCCACACTTGGTTTACTGAAATAGTCACCGTCGCTGGCGTAGGCCGGTCTATGATTTTCGGCACAGATGGTTAACGGATCTGCATCAAGATATCTGAAGGCTTTTTGCTTCTCCATTACCTGCTGCATGATAAATGCAGAAGTTCCGCCTTCAACATCCTCATCAATTACCACCAAACGGTTGGTTTTCTTAACGCTTTCCGCAATTTCATGACTTAAATCGAAGGGAATCAGTGACTGTACATCAATTACTTCTGCAGAAATACCTACTTTCTTAAGTTCTTCTGCAGCCTCCATTACGAGTCTCCACGTGGACCCGTAAGTTACCAAAGTAACATCGTTGCCCTCTTTCGTTACTTCTATTTTTCCTACCGGAACTGTGAACTCGCCCAGGTTTTCAGGTTGCTTTTCTTTTAACCGGTAACCATTCAGACATTCCACGATTACAGCAGGCTCATCACTCTGCAGCATGGTATTGTAGAATCCTGCCGCTTTGGTAAGGTTACGCGGCACAAGTACCAGAATACCTTTGGAAAGGTTAATGATACCTGCCATTGGCGATCCTGAATGCCAAACACCTTCCAGTCTGTGACCGCGGGTACGGATGATTACCGGAGCTTTTTGGCCGCCACGGGTTCTGTACTGAACGGTAGCAAGATCATCGCTCATTCCCTGCAGACAGTAAAGGATATAATCCAGGTACTGGATTTCGGCAATAGGTCTCAGTCCGCGCATTGCAAGCCCAATTCCCTGACCAAGGATCGTAGCTTCGCGGATACCAGTATCTGCGATTCTAAGTTCACCGTACTTTTCCTGCAGACCTTCCAGACCCTGGTTTACATCGCCTATATTACCGGCGTCTTCACCAAATACAAGTGTTTCAGGATATTTATCAAAGATCCTGTCGAAGTTGTTTCTAACTACAACACGTCCGTCTACAGTTTCGGAATTTTCAGTAATGACCGGAGCAACTTCCTTAACGTTGGTAGCTTTCCATTCGGATTGCGAATAAAGGTGGGAGGAATAATTGTCCTTCTCTACCGCATAGATCTCCTTATATTTATTTTCCAACGCCTGTCTTTCTGCGGAATCAGTCCCGCGGCTTATGAACAGGGCCCTGCGTACAAGGTGGAATATATCTTTTTTTGCAACGGCAATGATTTTCCCGAATTTAGAAACTTCAGCTTCTATTTCAGAATGCTTTGCTTTAAGAGCTTCAACCAAAGGAAGTACCGTGCTCTTAAGATCAAGAATAGGTTTCTGATAGTTTTCCCAGGCTTTCTTCTGCCCGTCTTTCACGAATTTCTTGGCCTCCTCATCTATCCGGTCCAATTCTTCTGCTGTTGCCAGCTGTTCTTCATTACCTTCTATTTCAATGGAATAGTCCAGGATCCACTCGCGGAATTTATTCATACCGTCGAATTCCCCTTCCCATTTCAGTCTCTCTTCATTCTTATATCTTTCGTGTGAACCTGAAGTGGAGTGGCCCTGAGGCTGTGTTACCTCTATCACGTGAACCACTACCGGTACACTTTCAGTCCTTGCGAAATGCTCAGCCCTTGCATAAGCATCCAACAGTGAGGGATAGTCCCAGGCTTTAACCTGAATGATTTCACACCCCTGATTTTCACCTTCCTTTCTCTGAAAACCGGAAAGCATTTCAGCGATATCAGCTTTTGCACGCTGGTTCTGTGTAGGAACAGAAATTCCGTAGCCATCATCCCATATAGAAACAATCATAGGAACCTGTAGGGCACAAGCAGCATTCAGCGCCTCCCAGAAATGACCTTCAGCCGTAGAAGCATCACCAATGGTACCGAAAGCCACCTCCTTTCCTTCATTGGAAAACTTCTCAGAACCGTCAAATTTCACAGATTTATAAACTTTGGAAGCCAGTGCCAGACCCAAAAGCCTCGGCATCTGTCCGGCCGTAGGAGAAATATCTGAAGAAATATTTTTCTGCTCCATCAGATTTTTCCAGGAGCCGTCTTCATTTAAACTTCTTGTGGCGTAATGCCCGTTCATCTGTCTACCGGCCGATGCGGGTTCGCGTTCTATGCTGGTATCGGCGTACAGCTGAGCAAAAAAGCTTTCAACTGTAACCGCGTCAATGGCCATTGCAAAAGTCTGGTCCCTGTAATATCCCGAACGGAAATCACCATTCCTGAAAACCTTAGCCATCGCCAATTGCGGCAATTCCTTTCCGTCGCCAAAAATTCCAAATTTTGCTTTTCCCGTAAGTACTTCACGCCTGCCTAAATAGGACATTTCGCGCGAGATCCGGCCTAACTTATAGTCGTCAATGACTGATTTTTTAAAATCCTGAAAGGAAATTTGCTGGGTTTCAATATAGGTGGTTTCCATAAAAATGAATTTGCACAAAGATAATAATTTTTACAAATTGAAAATCGGCAGTAAAAAGCAGATAATTTTAAACAAAATTCAATGCATTATAATATCATCAACATATTAAAGAAATAGTTACGTATTTATTAACAGAGGTAAAATTTATGGGTGCGGCAAAGTCATATATTTACATTGAGAGCACTATCAAATCCGGAGAAAAATATATTACATTTCGATTATAGAACTATTACCATTCTATTTATCTGCTGTTCTGTTTCCGATACTGACGGGTCCGTAGGCGGGAGGGCAATGATAGCCATACGATTATATTTGGGAGTATAGTGAACATAACAATACACGGTAAGAAAGCTTTCTTTGTAGAAACAATTCTAAATAGTAGGAAGAGCAACCGAAGCAGTGAGAAAAACTGTTGTTGCTGTCCGATTAGGCAGATGTGCTGCGGCAAGGACAGAAAGTATAAGAAGATTGAAGGAAGAATCCATAAACATCTCTACCAAGAAATGCATGAAATTCTACGGCACGATGCCAATTAAAAACATTTGTTACGAAGCGCTCAAGCTCGCGCCTAGAGTCGGTGCAGGCCACGCTGGCCTACATAAGATATTATCGTTATTATATCGAGCAGAACTATCCGCCTGAAAAGATTGGCTCCGGCGAATCTGCAATTCCGGACAGCAACCGCGGAAAGGGATGGCTAAAGTTTCGGAGTAAGTTTTGATTGTGAATTTTCAATTTTGGATTTTCCGGCGAGGGATTTCAGATAACGGTTTTATAGCTCCTGATACTTTTAGTTATTTCTTGGAGTTGGATTAGAATGAAGTATAAGCACCTGGACTGAGTGACTTTTTTCAGGCTGACCCGGAATTCCAAATAGCCATTGTTATAAAATCTGTTCGGTAGGAACAGCTAACAGTCACTTTGTCATTCCGTAGGAATCTCAAGAAGTTGGTTGTTGAAAGTCCAAAATCGTGGCCTGGGATCCCAAAAAAAACGGTAGCATAGCGCTTTCATTTTTCTTTGTTCTTGCCACTTTCTTTAACCACAAAGAGCACAAAGCTTTACAAAAAGGGCGCGGAGGTGTGGTAGGAGCAGGCCACGCTGGTCCGACATTATTAAGGTTCTAATTTTGAACTGCCACCGGAAAGGATTTCGGGCGGCACGGTGTTCATTCAAACGCCACAAAAAAGCAGTCCTTTTAATAAACTGCTTAAGTGCTTTAAAATGTAAAAGCGACAACTCCAAAGGCTGTCAAAAAACTACCGAAAGTGAGCCTGTCCAGAGCGCAGCGAAGGATCTATAGTGCTTTATCAATTATTATTTTTATTTTTAATGGAATTGATGATTATTAATTCATCTGCCTCGGCGAATCTTCGGTTTGCCTCCAGCGAACCTTCGTTTTCATGTCCGGCGGACAAAACGACCCGAGGCGCAGCCGAATGGAGCGAAGCTAAAGCTTAGTTATTGTGCGATCGCTATTTTTTTTCGTATTCCCATTCTAAATTTAATCCTTGATAAAGTATATTTGCTGACATTTCGTAGCCATTTTTCATCTTTGAAACGTCAGTTTGTTTTATGCGTTCCCCAAATAATTGAACAATATTTGTTTTAATTTTATTAGCATCTTTTTGAGTTAATTTAGAATATTGTTTATCATTACTTGATCCTTTGGGTCTATCTTTTACAATTGCTTCAAAAATACCTAATGTAATTTGTCCAATGAATTGAGAAGTAAATTTATTTTTATTTATTAGTTTGGTAGAAGCTGATTTTATTTCAGTTTCAGATAATTCATTGTTTACTACTTTACCTAACATCTCATAATTGTTATTTAGGATGTCAGTTAGAAGTTCACTTACATCATTAAATGGCTCTTTAAGCGATGTGTTTTTTAATTGATTGTTTCCTCTGTAAAAAGGGATGGTTTCTTCAATTACTTGTGAATACCCATCGATATATTTTACAATTGTGTCATTTGAACTTGACTCTGTTAATTTCCTTTCAAACACTTTAGCAGTATTATTAAGTTTAGCACTTGCTAAAATGTGTAATTCAATAAACATTCCTTCAGTGGTTTGTCCATTACTGTTAATGAAGAAGAAGGTTGTTAGAATTAAGAATAATATTTTTTTCATACGGTCTGTTTTTTAAGGTCGCACCATGCCACGCTGATTTGCGAAGTTACCGATGGAAGCGCGCTTCCGATTGGAAATATTGCAAAGCCGCATATGTGCGAAGTGCCACGAAGGGCAGCCACATCCGCGGATGAAGTCCGCAGGGCGATGTGCAAAATCCCTGATGCGCCAGCTGGGGGTGGGTTTTTGCATATCTCTCTAATATACGAACATTCTGTATTTTCTCAACTTTTTAGTGAAAAAATACACATAATAATGATTATCAAGCTGTTATAATTTTATAAATTCGATTTATACCTTTTGTACTATTCGTACTCTGTCTAAATTTATGGAAAATACGTACTCGTTTTTACATCCTGAGGTTTTCTTTCTGAATTGGCTCTTACAATGACAAAAGGTGATCTGGCTGAAATTTGAAAAAACTTCATGTTAATCGGCAGCCTTAAAATACAACAAAAGCCTGACAGGCAGATGAAAACCTAGCCTAAAGGGCTCCCAGGCTCTACTTCGTAAGGTTCGCGGCCCTGTTCGAAGATGCGGGTCTGCTCGGTGCCTTCGGTGGTGATGCGGTCGCCAATGCGGCGGATCCAGTTGCCCTCCCGAAGACCTACAACCTTGAGATCGTTTTGGGTAAGGAATTCCAGGATGCGGGTTTCGCGGGTTTCGCCGTTGTGCTTCAGGTCCGGGCTGGGATCCAGATAGTGCGGATTGATATTGAACGGTACCAGTCCCATACAGTTGAAGCTTGGCGGATACACAATGGGCATGTCGTTGGTGGTTTTCATATTGATGCCGCCAATATTGCTGCCGGCGCTGGAACCCAGATAAGGTTTACCGCTTTCCACATTGTCATTCAGGAAATGCATCAGGTTTTCCTCATGCAGGGTTTTTACCAACAGGAAGGTGTTGCCGCCGCCTGTAAAATAGCCTTTTGCCTGGTTAATGGCTTCAGCCTTTTCTGCAAATTCGTGGAGTCCGCGGACTTTGATGTTGAGTTGGGCGAAGAATTCAGCCGCTTTTGCGGTGTAGTCTTCATGCGAAATGCCGCCCGGACGTGCAAAAGGGATGAAAAGGATCTCATCTATACCCTGAAAGAGCTGTTCAATTTCGGTTCTAATGTATTCCAGGTAATTGCCGCCGTAAAGCGTGGAGGTTGAGGCAAGGAGAATGTTCATGGTGGTTGGTTGGTGATTAGTGGTTGGTGATTGGTGGTTAGTGATGGGGATTGGTGATTGGTGATTGTTGATTGAGTGATTGGCTGTTTGAGTATTTGAGTATTTGAGTATTAGAGGGTTTGATGATTCCCGTTATTGAAGTTTGGGCTGTCATCATTTTGCTTATTGCTTTTTGCTGAATGCTGACCGCCCACAGCAGATAGCTGAATGCTGAATGCTGAATGCTGAAAGCAAAACCCTGACCGCTTCACCCGCAAATTTACCGAAATTATTTTGGGAAGTGCACGGCTTGTGTGTAAAGAAATACCGCACCCGCTCTTAGCCCGGATTGCAGCGGAAATCCTTTTTTGGGTGGGCTCTGGTGGCGGGAAAAAGATTGCAGCGGAAAGCCGGCCCGCAAGTCCACAGAATCCCGAATCTTGTTGCTCCTGATAAATTGGATTATCTTTGCGGAAATCAAATTTAAAGTAATGAAATTTTTTATTGACACCGCCAATCTGGACCAGATCAGAGAGGCACAAAACCTCGGAATCCTGGATGGGGTAACGACCAATCCATCGCTGATGGCTAAGGAAGGGATTGCCGGAACCAACGCCATTATGCAGC
>CAYXUO010000091.1:0-8230 GCA_964468335.1 uncultured Chryseobacterium sp.
GACTTTTCAGAAAAAGATATCGCTTTACAACGCAAGTCATTCGCTGTAGTATTATAAAGCCTCGGGACATCCGGTAAGTTTTTCAGCTAAATAAAATCGCTAAGTTTTCTAATACCTTTCTTTAAAACTTACTGTTCAGCAAACCTGTGCCTGATGACAGGCCGGTTAGCAATCATAAGCGTATTTGTGAACATTGTGCTTTATTACAATTCATGCGTATTCTGAATAATTGAAGTACTACTTCAAAACACAAAATTGCTTACAGAAACACTCCAAAAAACCACTTCGTTTTTCTCAGGAAGACACCTCACGAAGACATTCATGCTGCTGTTAAATAACAGATCTCGCTGCTAAACAACAAAAATGCCCCGGTAAAAACCGGGGCACAACTGATATATACGGAAGGAATTATGCTTTCGCGTTTCTTTCAATTCTCTTTCTTTCTTCTTCAGAAAGGACTTTCTTACGCATTCTGATAAAGTTTGGAGTTACCTCAATGGCTTCATCAGCCTGGATATATTCCATACATTCTTCCAGTGAGAAAAGGGTCTTTGGAGCGATATTTCCGTCTTTATCCTTTCCTGAAGCACGCATGTTGTTAAGCTGCTTGGCTTCCACAATGTTTACAACAAGGTCGCCCGGTTTGTTCTGCTCGCCGATAATCATACCGCCGTAGATCTCTTCACCCGGATCAACAAAGAACTTACCTCTGTCCTGCAGTTTTGCAATGGAATATTCGGTAGCCGGACCCTGAGTCTTACTAACCAATACGCCTACAAGTCTTCCCGGAATAGCACCTTTATAAGGCTTATATTCTGTAAAACGGTGCGCCATAATTGCTTCACCAGCCGTAGCGGTAAGCATCTGCGATCTCAGACCGATCAATCCTCTGGAAGGAATCTCGATTTCCAGGTGCTGCATCTCCCCTTTGGTTTCCATAATATGAAGGTCACCCTTTCTTTGCGTCGCAAGGTCGATCACACGTGAAGCGTACTCTTCCGGAACGTCTACTACCAAAGATTCATAAGGCTCACATTTCACACCGTCAATTTCCTTAAGGATAACCTGAGGCTGACCGATGGTCATTTCATAACCTTCTCTTCTCATTGTTTCAATAAGAACGGAAAGGTGAAGGATACCACGTCCGAATACCAGGAATGTGTTGGCATCTTCAGTTAATTCAACTTTAAGTGCAAGATTCTTCTCAAGCTCCTTCATCAGCCTTTCTTTAAGGTGATTGGAGGTAACAAACTTTCCGTCTTTCCCGAAGAACGGTGAGTTGTTGATGGAGAATGTCATGTTAAGGGTAGGCTCATCGATCGCCGTACGTGGCAACGGATCCGGATTTTCCAGGTCTACAAATGAATCACTGATCTGGAATTTGTCAAATCCAACAATTGCACAGATATCACCGGCTTTCACTTCCTGAACTTTCTTCTTGCCCAGACCTTCGAAAACATAAAGTTCCTTTACTTTTCCTTTGATGATGGTACCGTCTTCCTGCGCCAGACCTATCCATTCGGATTCCTTTACAGAACCCTGAGTGATCTTACCAATGGCAATCCTACCAAGGAATGAAGAGAAATCCAGGGAAGTGATCTGCATTCTGAGGGGGCCTTCTTTAGCTTCCGGTGCCGGAACATATTGCAGGATACCATCAAGAAGCGGGAAAATATTGTCGGTTTGCTCCAGGGAAGTGTTGAACCATCCCTGCTTGGAAGAACCGTAGAAAGTTGGGAAATCCAGCTGCTCCTCTGTGGCGTCCAGGTTGAAGAACAGGTCAAACACCTGGTCATGAACCTCGTCCGGACGGCAGTTTGGTTTATCTACTTTATTGATTACTACAACCGGTCTAAGACCCAGTTCCAGTGCTTTCTGTAATACGAAACGCGTCTGTGGCATTGGTCCTTCAAAGGCATCTACTAAAAGCAAAACACCGTCGGCCATTTTCAGGACTCTTTCTACCTCACCACCAAAGTCGGCGTGACCAGGGGTATCAATTACGTTAATTTTGGTGTCTTTATAAGCCACCGATATGTTTTTGGATAAAATGGTAATACCACGCTCTCTTTCAAGATCGTTATTATCCATAATTAAATCGCCTGATTCCTGATTTTCCCTGAAAATGCTGGTTGCGTGAATAATTTTGTCAACCAAAGTGGTCTTACCGTGGTCAACGTGCGCAATGATTGCGATATTTCTAATGTTTTGCATAAATATTTTTTGACGGTGCAAAAGTAGTTTTTTTATTTGAGAGTGGAAAGTATATGCCTAAAAGATTTAAAGTGAGTTAATACATTGATAATGAAATGTTTTCAGGAGATGGAAAAATGAGCGAACGATATGAAACAGGGCTCTTTCCTCCTAAAACAGAAGTATTGATTCTCTAACAAAAATCGGGAAAGATTAGCTAAAAAAAAATGTACATTTGGTAAAAAGATCCCAATATGAGAATTGAGCGGAAGCACAGTGGAAAGGACATCAGCATATTTTCGGAAATGACGGCCCTGGCGCAGCAACACGGTGCCATAAACCTTTCGCAGGGCTTCCCGGACTTTGAGATCGACCCAAAACTTAAAGAACTACTGGCTAACGCAACTTCGGATAATCATAACCAGTATGCACCACTTACCGGCGTTCCGCTGCTTACGCAGAATCTAGCCACCTTCAATGCAGCCCGAAAGAGGCCGCTGAACATCCATTCTTCGGAAATCATCATCACACCCGGTGCTACCTACGGTATTTACTGTGCGCTGGCTACCATCTTAAAACCCGGCGACGAAGTTATCGTTCTGGAACCCAGCTATGACAGTTATGTGCCGGCCATAGAGGTTAATGGAGGTAAACCGGTTTTCGTAAGCCTGGATACAAATTTCAGACCTGACTTTGAAAAGATAAAAAACGCGGTTACGCTGCAAACCCGGGCGATCATTATAAATTCTCCACACAATCCCTCGGGTACTATTTGGACAGAAAAGGATTGGGACGAGTTGTGGCAAATTGTAAAGGATACGGAGATCATCGTTATTTCAGATGAAGTTTACGACCTTCTGTGTTATGACGAAAATACATTCACGAGTGTAATGCACCACCCACAGCTTCGGGAGCGAAGCTATGCGGTATTTTCTTTCGGTAAAATGTTCCATGCAACAGGCTGGAAGGTAGGATATGTACTGGCAAGTGAAGAACTGAACCATGCCTTCAGGCGCGTGCACCAATATCTGAGTTTTTGCGTGAACGTTCCGGCGCAGCATGCACTGGCCGGCTATCTGGAAGTTTTTGATGCAGCTGCCAACAGCCGGATGATGCAGAATAAAAGGGATTATCTGATCTCAGCCTTCAGCGATTTGCCTTTCAGCATCACAGCCAAGGCAGAAGGCGGCTACTTCCAGACAATGGAATACAGCAATTTCTCAGACTTAGGAGATAAAGACTTTTCAATTTGGCTTACGAAGGAGAAAAAAGTGTGCACCGTGCCTGTTTCGGCTTTCTATCATGATCAGCAGGATACCGGTAAGGTGAGATTCTGCTTTGCTAAAAAAGAAGAGACCATTGATAAGGCCGCGGAATTCCTTAAAAACCTATTATAAAAAAAGCCGGAAAAAAAATTCCGGCTTCGTGTATTACGCTATTTGGCTGATGACATTTTCAATTTTATCCAGCGCCAGCTGAATTTCCTCTTTGGTTACGTTCAGATGCGGGCGGAAACGAAGTGACTGGTCTCCGCAACCCAGTATGATCAGGTTTTGGCGGTAAAGCTCGTCGCGCACGGCGTCGCGCTGTACACCGTCGGTCAGGTCGATTGCACACATCAGTCCACGGCCTCTCGCGTTGGAAAGATGCTGAGGATATTTTGCAGCCAGATTCTGCAATCCTGTCAGCAGGTACTCTCCTACCACTTTGGCATTTTCGCAGAGATTTTCCTTCTCTATCACCTCAAGTACCAGTTTAAAACGCATCATATCGATGAAGTTTCCACCGAAGGTTGAATTGATACGGGAGCTTTCGCGGAACACGTTGTTCGGAATCTCATCAAATTTGTCCTTGTTTGCCAGCACTCCGCAAACCTGAGTTTTCTTTCCAAATGAAATAATATCAGGCTTTGATGTGAAATGCTCGAATGCCCACATCTTTCCTGTAATGCCAATTCCGGTTTGCACTTCATCAAAGATCAGTAAAACTTCGTTTTCGTCACAAAGCTTTCTGAGACCTGTAAAGAACTCATCGCGGAAATGGTTGTCGCCACCTTCTGCCTGAATGGGTTCGATGATGATGCAGGCTACCCTGTTCGGGTTGGACAGGATGGCTTCTTCAATGTTCAGAAGCGCCAGGTGCTCATTCTTTATTGTAGCCTCCAGGTTCTCTTCAGTTAAAGGGAAGGAAAGGTAAGGATTGATGATCCTGGGCCAGTCAAACTTCGGGAAGTACATATGTTTCCGCGGATCTGAGGTATTGGTCAGACTGAGCGTATAACCGCTGCGTCCGTGGAATGACTGACGGAAGTGGATACAGATATCACCTTCAACAGTCAGCTCTTTTTCAAAATTCTTACGCGTTTTCCAATCGAAGCAGGCCTTCATGGCATTTTCTACCGCCAAAGTTCCGCCTTCAATAAAGAAGCAGTACTGTAATTCCTGCGGAATGGCTACTCTTTCGAAAACCTCCATAAATTCCGCATATTCTTCGGAATAAACATCAGCCAGGGTAGGTTTGTTAATGGCCATCCTGCCCAGCCAGTCGGAATGCTGTACGAGGTAAGGATGGTTATAGCCGATGGATGCTGAGGCGAACATGGAAAACATATCCAGGAATTCGGTCCCGCTTCGTTTGTCGGCGATATAGCAGCCATGAGACTTCTCAATATCCATAACGAAATCGAAGCCGTCGGCAAGAATATGGCGGGCAAGGGTACTTTTAACTTTATTGGTGGTTTGTGGTTGTTGAGCGATGGTGTTATTCATACTTTTTGTGATTGTTTTGATAGCTTCAATAGCTAAGTGAAATAATATTTTGTGATTTGGATAGCTGCTTTTTCTAGATATCGAATTTAATACCCTGGGCCAGCGGCAAAGTCGTACTGTAGTTGATGGTGTTCGTCTGTCTTCTCATATAATACTTCCAGACATCGGAACCCGATTCGCGTCCGCCACCGGTTTCCTTTTCGCCACCAAATGCGCCGCCAATTTCGGCACCGGAGGTACCGATGTTTACATTGGCAATACCGCAGTCTGATCCGGAATGCGAAAGGAAAAGTTCGGCCTCGCGAAGTTTTTGCGTCATGATTGCGGAACTCAGTCCCTGAGGTACATCGTTCTGCATGCCAATAGCCTCATCCAGACTGTCGTACTTCATAATATAAAGGATGGGTGCGAAGGTTTCATGCTGTACGATTTCAAAACTGTTTTCAACCTCAGCGATACATGGCTTTACGTAGCAGCCGGATTCGTAGTCACCGCCTTCCAGCACACCGCCTTCAACGATGAACTTGCCACCTTCCTGCTTACATTTTTCAATTGAATCAAGATATTGCGATACCGCATCGGTGTCGATAAGCGGACCTACATGGTTATTCTCATCCAGTGGGTTTCCGATTTTTAGCTGTCCGTAAGCTTTGACCAACCGGTTTTTCACTTCGTCATAAACCGATGAATGGATGATCAGTCTTCTTGTAGAAGTACATCTCTGTCCCGCCGTACCTACAGCGCCGAATACAGCTCCAATGATGGACATATCCAGATCTGCATGCTCGGATATAATGATGGCATTGTTTCCACCCAGTTCCAGGATTGACTTTCCGAAACGCTCAGCCACCTTAGTTCCTACCATTCGTCCTACTCGTGTAGAACCTGTAAAGGAAACAAGCGCTGTCCTTTTGTCTGCCACCAGTTTCTCGCCAATCGTATGATCACCAACGATCATTCCGGAAATACCTTCAGGCATATCATTTTCTTTCAGAACCTCAGCAATGATGTTTTGGCAGGCGATGGCGCACAGTCCTACTTTTTCAGACGGTTTCCAAACAGTTACATTACCGCAGATCCAGCTGAGCGCAGTATTCCAGCTCCAAACAGCTACCGGGAAGTTAAAAGCAGAGATCACCCCGACAATTCCAAGCGGATGATACTGCTCATACATACGGTGCAAAGGTCTTTCCGAATGCATCGTAAAGCCATGAAGCTGACGCGAAAGGCCTACGGCGAAGTCACAGATATCAATCATTTCCTGAACCTCTCCTAAACCTTCCTGAAGTGATTTACCCATTTCATAGGAAACCAGTTTACCCAGGTCGTCTTTTTTCTCCCTTAATTTATTTCCGAACTGTCTTACGAGTTCCCCTCTTTTGGGTGCCGGCATTAAACGGAATTCCGGAAAAGCAGCTTTAGCTGCCGTCATTACCTTTTCGTAATCCTCTACAGAACCGGATTTTATTTTGGCGATAAGCTGGCCATCTGTTGGCGAATAGCTTTCAATAAAGTCTCCGTTTGCGAAGGTCTGCAAACCTGTGGACACGCCTATATTTTCTTCTGTAATTCCTAAATTTTGTAAGCACTGCAAAATACCATAGTCCTTTTCTTTACTAACCATATTGTCTGTTTTCATATGCGCTTAAAGGTAGTAAGTTTTGGTGGAACAGCAAAAAAAACGCCTCGTTGGATTGTGCAAAACACAGCATAGATGAGCCTGTTTTAGGTTCAATAATTATAAATAGTGCAACAATTGTAACCCTTCACTAAAGAATCAAAAAAATGTGGATTAAATTATATTAACACAGCGGTAAAAGATTTAAACAATAATTTAAATTATTGTAACCTTTACGGGCTGCATAACGTATATATACTTAGAGCCCGACGTTAAACGGGTGTTTATTGTACATGAGACAGTTAAAAATTACTAAGCAGGTTACCAACAGGGAAACCGCGTCACTGGACAAGTATCTTCAGGAAATCGGAAAAGTGGAACTGATCACAGCCGACGAAGAGGTTGATTTAGCACAAAAGATCCGCGCCGGCGACCGCGCCGCACTGGAAAAACTCATTAAAGCCAACCTTCGTTTCGTGGTTTCCGTTTCCAAGCAGTACCAAAACCAGGGACTTTCCCTTCCCGACCTCATCAACGAGGGCAACCTGGGACTGATGAAAGCCGCCAAAAGGTACGATGAAACCAGAGGTTTTAAATTTATTTCGTACGCTGTATGGTGGATCAGACAGTCTATCCTGCAGGCGCTTGCTGAGCAGTCCAGGATTGTGAGGCTGCCCCTGAACAAAATTGGTTCCATCAATAAGATCAACAAGGCTTATGCCCACCTGGAGCAGGAGAACGAAAGACCTCCGTCCCCGGAAGAACTGGCAGAAGTACTGGACATGAGCGAGGAGGACATTAAGGAATCTATGAAAAACAGCGGAAGACACCTTTCTATGGATGCACCGCTTGTAGAAGGAGAAGATTCCAACCTTTATGATGTATTGAGATCCGGTGAGTCGCCAAGTCCGGACAAAGACCTGATGCTGGAATCCCTGCAGATTGAGATTGAAAGAGCTTTACAGACACTTACTCCAAGAGAGGCAGATCTTGTACGCCTTTATTTCGGTCTGAACGGAAAACATCCGATGACTTTGGAAGAAATAGGTGAAACTTTCGATCTTACCAGAGAGAGAGTGCGTCAGATTAAGGAAAAAGCCATCAAGAGACTTAAGCACAACACCAGAAGTAAGATCCTGAAATCTTATTTGGGTAAATAACCAATCCGATTACAACTTCAAAGGAACCTCAAAAGGTTCCTTTTTTATTTATCAGCACTCTTCTTTACCAGTTCCTTACGTACTCTGCTCAGGCTTTCCGGGGTTATTCCCAGATAGGAGGCCACCATCCATTGCGGTACGCGCTGCATAAGGTCCGGATACATTTTTATGAATTCAAGATAGCGTTCCTGTGCCGTATCTGAAAGCAGAGAATTCACGCGGTTCTGAAGGTTACGGATATGCTTCTGCAAAAGAAGGTCGTTGTTCGCGATGGTCCCCGGGAACTGCACATTCAGGTTCCGGAAAAAATCAGGTGTCAGCAGCAGTACCTTTGAATTTTCGACCGCTTCAATATAGTAATTGGACTTCTCATTGAAGTAGAGCGAACTCCTGTCGGACATCAGCCATTTTTCGGGCGCAAACTGAATGATGTGTTCCTTACCGTTACTGTCTGTGGAAAACATACGGAGCAGACCTTCCTCCACAAAAAA
>CAYXUO010000092.1:0-8209 GCA_964468335.1 uncultured Chryseobacterium sp.
TTATTGCAGAACTTAAAAACAAGGTGAGTAAATATTCCTTCGATACACAAAATATTTATCCTGAGGCCAGGTCAATTTTACCTGCAATCCAGTCGATTTCTGTGGCAAAACAGGAAATTTTCAACAATACAGATTCCACCAAAATAATTCCGGTTGCATTGTACCAATCCTCAGAAGCCCTGACCGAACCGCAGGTAAAAACCCTGCGTCAATGGCTAAAAGTCAAACTTAAAGTTGACACTTTAGAGATTTACAGAAGGTAGAGCCGATTTTCAGCAGCTTTACCCAACGGTCCATCAACACACTGCTCAAAACTTTACTGTGACGGTGGGATAAATGTGCAACACCAGTCTCCCTTCCTTTTTTGGAACAGTAATTGTCGCTTCTAATAAAATTCTACATGAAATACATGTTCCTACTCCTGGGTGCCGCGCTGTTAATGGCCTGTACCGCACAGAATAAATCAGAATATACGACGGTTGAATATGAGGCCGGTGCCTGCTTCGGCTTCTGCCCTATTTTTAAAATGACCATCAACCCAGACCGCACCGCTGTGCTGGAAGCGGAACATTTTAACTTTTCAGAAGGCCGTTCCAAAGATGAATTCTCCATGCCGCGGGAAGGTTCATTTAAAGGCACCATTAAAGAAGAAGACTATCGCAAGCTCATTGAAATGCTGAATGCGCTGAAGCCTAAAACGCTGAAGGACAAATACGGCAGCAGAAATGTTACTGACCTGCCTACTTCGTATCTGCGCCTGAACTTTAAGGACGGAAGCTCAAAAGTGGTGGAAGATTACGGCAAGCAGGGCACACCGGATTTGGAGAAACTTTACCGTTACTTCGAGGATTTAAGACACAACCAGACCTGGGAAAAAGTGGGTGAGTAGAGATTTAGCTATTGTATTATATAAAAGCGTATCTTTGCAGCCTATTTCGCGGCATTCTAAGCCATTTCGTAATTCGTTTTACTAAAAGATTCTGTTTTATTTATTGAGGACAGGATGAATGAAGAAGCATAACGCTTCGTCCGCACTAATTTTAATACAGGACAAAATTTTGTTATTTACAGACTTAAATTTAATTAAGCCCATACTTGATGCGCTTAAGCAGGAAGGTTATGAGAAACCAACTCCAATCCAACAACAGGCTATACCCGAAATACTGAAAGGCCGGGACCTGCTTGGAACCGCACAAACCGGAACCGGAAAAACAGCAGCCTTTGCCATCCCGATTCTGCAGAATCTCACAGAGAAAAACATCCGTAACAACCAGATTAAGGCACTTATCCTTACACCAACGCGTGAGTTGGCCATTCAGATTGAAGAAAGCTTCAATGCCTACGGCCGTAACCTTAAGTTGAGAAACCTGGTGGTTTTCGGTGGAGTAAAGCAGGGCGCGCAGGAGCAGTCGCTGAAGAGAGGTGTAGACATATTAGTCGCTACACCAGGACGATTGCTGGATTTCATTTCACAGGGAATTATCTCACTGAAGCAACTGGAAATCTTCGTCCTGGACGAAGCCGACAGAATGCTGGATATGGGATTTGTTCATGATGTAAAGAAAATCGTGAAGATGCTCCCGGAGAAAAGACAGACGCTGTTTTTCTCGGCAACTTTCCCCGATGAGATCAAGAATCTTGCAAACTCCATTCTTAACAATCCTGTGAAAGTAGCAGTGGCGCCCGTATCGGCAACTGCAGATACCATTCAGCAGAAGGTTTATTTTGTTGAAAAGGACGATAAACTTGAACTTCTTACGCATATCCTAAAAAACGACATCAATGAATCTGTTCTGGTATTCTCCAGGACGAAGCATGGTGCCGATAAGATTGCGAGAAAACTACAGTCACATAAGATTTCAGCTGAAGCCATTCACGGAAACAAATCGCAGAACGCCAGGCAGAATGCGCTTACCAATTTTAAGTCCGGAAAGACCAGGATCTTGGTGGCTACAGATATTGCCGCCAGAGGAATTGATATTGATGAGCTGAAGTATGTTGTAAATTTTGAACTTTCGGATGTTTCCGAAACCTACGTTCACAGGATCGGCAGAACCGGCCGTGCCGGCGCCGAAGGACAGTCTATTTCATTTGTAGACGGTCTGGACTTGCTGAACCTTAAGAATACTGAAAAACTGATTGGCAAGAAAATCCCGGTAGAGAGAAACCACCCTTACCATACGGACAGCCTGGTAGCGGAAAAAAGGGATTCAAACAACAAACCATTTCAGCAGAGGTCAAGACCTCAGGCCAAAGAAAACATCGCTTCCAAGAAGCCGCATAACAAGAGTAATTTCTCACGGAACAAATAAAGTGTGAACAAGCACAACAAAACCCTCTCCCGACCGGAGAGGGTTTGTTTTTGTTAAAATAATTGCCTGATAATAATCTTGTAAGCTACGTACCGGACTGCTCTCCGAACATGTTTAATGCATTCAAAGTGGTAATGCGGTCTATATCTGCAAAATCGATTTTGTAAATATCTACCAGTTTTCCAACCACCAGATCCAGATAGGAACTTTCGTTTCTTTTGCCTCGGAAAGGCACCGGCGCGAGATAGGGCGAATCGGTTTCCAAAACGATTTTATCCAAAGGGATTTCATGAAGGAACTGATCAATCTTGCCATTTTTAAAAGTGACTACTCCACCGATTCCGAGCAGGAAGTTAAGGTCCAGGGCGTGGCGGGCCTGTTCCAGTGTTCCGGAAAAGCAGTGAAAGATTCCGCGAAGTTTTGGATGTTTTTTCCTTTCTAAAACTTCAAACACTTCATCAAAACTTTCACGCGTATGTATTACAATAGGTAAATCCCGCTCTATAGCCCAGTCAATCTGCCGTTCGAAAGCCTTCACCTGAATATCCAAAGTTGTTTTGTCCCAGTAAAGGTCTATCCCGATTTCACCAATCGCGGGGAAACTTCGTTTGATCAGATAGTCTTCTACAATCTGCAGTTCAAGCTCCCAGGTATCGGGCTTTACATAGCATGGATGAAGTCCCATCATGGAAAGTATCCTTTCCGGATATTCCTGTTCCAGTGCCAGCATCTTTTCATGGGTTTCGGAATCAATTGCGGGAAGGTAAAACCGGGTTACGCCTTTAGCGACAGCGCGCTCAATCATCGCACTGCGGTCTTCGTCGAACTCTTCGGAATATAAATGGGTATGGGTATCAATCATTTGTTATTGTTGAGGAAATGCATGCGAAAAAATTGTATGTTTAACCACAGTCTGCTGCAGGGCAATCCTACCTTTCAGGTTCTCCAGGAAATCCTGGTACTTGGGGTCAGTTTCATCTGAAGGTCTGTGGGCAAGGGCCTTGTTGATCCTGAAATTTTCTTCCACAAAATCCATGGTTTCGGTGCTGAAAAATGCACTGCCAAATTTTTCCCAGATATACTGTACTGCCTGAGTGTTTGGATGGATGAGGTCGTCCTTATAAAAACGGTAATCACGCAAATCGTCCATCAGGATTTCGTACGCCGGTAAATATTGACAGCCGTCAAACTGCTGTATGACTTCATGCACTGCCGAAATAAGTTTAGACTTGCTGAGTGTGTTTTCTGCCATACCGTCTTTGGTATGTCGAACGGGTGAAACCGTAAACAGGATCTGCACGCCTTCCGGACAGATATCTTTAAGATTGGCCACCGTTTCGTACATAGAATCCGCAAGCTCAAGATTGGTAAGCAGCCTTTTGTTAAAAAATTTTCCCGGAATCTTATGACAGTTGGCTACAAGTTTATTTTTGGGCAGGAACTCATAGATGAATGAGGTTCCATAGGTAATGATTACCCATTTTGTGCTCTGCAAAAACAGATTGCCTTCTTCTATCCCGCCGTTAATGCGCTCCAGCGTCTGATGCGCATAGCGTGAATTGAACTTCGTATGGTGATCCAGGGAAATTACCTCCTCATTATAAGCCACAAGATCCTCCTGTGCATAGAAGGCTGAATCATGAAGGCTCTTCACAGCTGTGTTAATGGAATACGGGTTAAAAATGGTGCCGAACGGATTACTTAGCGTCTGCAGCTGACCGCTCGCCAGCAGACCCGAAATCTCCTCAGAAAAGCAGGAGCCTATCGCGAAGATGTTGTCCTCCGGTTCAATCTTGACCGTGGAATCGTCTATATTAACCTCTGTTCTGAATTTCATGAATAATATACGTGTGCCATCCGGTGAGTGAAGCTGATTTTAGCTTTCTCTCCTAAGTAAATAATTCGCCAACTCTATGAACGGCTTCTTCTTCTCATCGGGAATGTCAATTTTCATCAGATAATCGTGAGCGATCTGATTGTGCTTTTCAACCAGGCGCAGCGTTTTCTCATCTACTTTGGTTCTGCGGAATATTTTCTCCACCCCATACACCTTGTCCACATTATCCGTTTTCTTGCTGTACCAAAACTCCAGTTCCTTTCGTTCGTCCGGCGTGCTGTGTTCCTTGGCTAAAAGATAAAGTACAGTTTTCTTGTTTTCATAGATGTCTCCTGCGTGCTTCTTGCCGAAGTCTTTTTGGTTTCCGAACACATCCAGATAGTCATCCATGATCTGGAAAGCGATGCCGATATGTTTACCAAAATTGAAGATGTTTTTTGCATCCTTGAATTTTGCACCTGCAATCAGGGCTCCGATTTCAAAGGACGACGCACTCAAGACCCCGGTTTTGTAGGTAATCATCCGAATATATTCTTCATAGGTTACATTGTCCTGGGTCTCGAAATTGATATCATACTGCTGACCTTCACAAAGCAGAAGTCCAGTATGGGTAAACACCCGTACACAGGCTTTGTAAAGATGAGGTTCCAGATCCTCGAAGAATTTATAGGCCTTCAGTAACAGTCCGTCACCTGACAGAATCCCCGTATTCAGACCATATACGGTATGGATTGTGGGAACATTTCGGCGTAGGGGTGCCTCGTCCATAATATCGTCATGGATCAGCGTGAAATTATGGAAATACTCGATAGCGAGTGCCGGCTTTACAGCCTTTGAGATTTCGCCGCCAAAAAGATCACAGGCCATCAGTACCATAATTGGACGCAGGCGCTTCCCGGCATTTGAAATTATATAATTCATGGGTTCATACAGCTCCTGTGGTTTATCCCTAAAGGAATACTTGGTGATGGCTTCAGAGATAACTTCCTGATACTGGTCTAAAAATTCCATACATTATTATTTGGTGCAAAAATACGATTTATATAAGTCCTCTGTAAGCATAAATACGAAAAACCACCCCAAAAGGGATGGTTTGTATCTTGAAATCCATCGGTTAATGAATTAAAACATTTGTACAAGCAAATAGGTAAGTCCTGCTACCAGTGCAGAAATAGGGATTGTTAATATCCATGCCCACAACAAACTTACCGTAATACCCCAGCGAACAGCGGAAACCCTTTTGGTAAGACCCACCCCAATAATTGCACCGGTAATGGTATGCGTGGTAGAAACAGGAATACCAAGGTGATCGGTCAGGAAAAGTGTAATGGCTCCGGCAGACTCGGCGCTTACCCCTTCAAGCGGGGTTACCTTGGTGATACGTGTACCCATGGTTTTCACGATTTTCCAGCCACCACTCATAGTACCAAGAGCGATTGCAAGGAAGGATACAAAAGGAACCCAAACATAATCCGTAGTAAAATGCTTGAAACGCTCAGAAGAATCCATCATCGCATATTCGTCGGTACCGCCAATCATTACCACGTGGTAATAAATTACTGCGGCGCCAATGATTCCCATCACCTTCTGCGCATCATTAAGACCGTGACCTACACTGAAAAGTGCAGAGGAAACCAGCTGCCATCTTTTAAACTGTTTGTCGGCTTTACGCGGATTGCTTTTTCTGGCAAAATATACGATTGCAAGTGTAATCAGAATAGAAACCACCATACCGATAAACGGAGCCATAAATATGAAGAGGAAAATAGGAATAACCTTCTCATATTTCACCACGTTCTGGGTAAATAATTGCTGGAATGCCAACTTCAGGGAATCCCAAACTCCCAGGTGAGGCATAGAAGCCGCTACATGCTGGTAATCCATTACAAGTGCATTCATAAGCGCGGCACCCAAAAACCCTCCAATCAGGGTATGTGATGAAGAGGACGGAATACCGAACCACCAGGTAAGCAAATTCCAGAAAATGGCCGCTACGAGACCTGCAAAGATTACCTCCAGGTTAATGAAGTTTTCATTTACCGTCTTGGCAATGGTGTTTCCGATTTTAAATTCACCAATAACATACATGGCAAGGAAAAAAGCGGCAAAATTCCAGACGGCGGCCCACAATACGGCCTGGAAAGGGGTTAAAACTTTAGTGGATACAATGGTCGCGATGGAATTGGCAGCATCGTGAAACCCGTTTATGTAATCAAATATCAACGCAAGGACAATGATTATTATGAGGAGAATTGGTAATTCCATTCTTTCGTAAAAATATTTATTACGCGTACTTAATAATGATGTTTTCTATGGTATTGGCTACATCCTCTGCCTTATCGGTCACGATTTCCAGATATTCCAGTACATGCTTGGTCTTAATGATATTGATGGCATCACCGGTTTCAAAAAGTCTTACAAGTCCCTGTGACAGTACATCATCCGCAATATTTTCATACGAATTGATCTTAATGCAAGATTCTTTTACTTCTGCAGTATTGGTGAAGCCGTTCAGATGTTTAACCGCATTCTGAATTTCTACGCATGATTTGTAAATCAACAGTGAAAATTCCGAAAATTCTTTTACATCCGGTGTCTTGTATAGGAAGATGTACTTAGACGAAGCATAAATATAGTCGGCAATATCATCAAGTCCCGTTGCCAGCATATTGATATCCTCACGGTCAAATGGAGTGATAAAATTTTCGCCCAACTGCACAAAAATTTCATGCGTAAGATCATCCAGCTGATGTTCGTAATCACTCATTTTTTTAAGAAGTGAATCATCATTCAGATCGAAATCCAACATTCCCTCATGAAATTCGTGAGACATCTTCACCAGATTGTCTGCTACCTTTTCGAACAATACAAAGAAGACTTTGTCTTTTGGCTGAAATGCCTTGAAAATATTACCAATTCCCATTTTTAAAGATGTTTTTTTGAGCCGCAAATATCCGGATAAACAGACGAACGGTTTTATGTTTTATATTAAGTTTTGTTCACATTTAATTAGTCGGCCACCGGGTACGACTGCGGGGTTTCCTTCAGCCTGTCGAAGGTAAAATTAAGGGCGAAATACAGAAAGTGCAGGTTCCTGGTATTGGATGCAGTAAATTCCCGCTGCCACATATAAGCAAGGTTGGTACTCACGTTGCGGTTGAATACATATCCTACTCCACTCAGGAAACGGTTTCTCTTGAAATTTGGTTCCTCCGGACCCACAAATATTTCGTTAAATGCATTCAGAAAAAAAGTGTTGGCTTCCAGCTTCTCCTTATTGATAGGGACGGTGGCTGACAGTCTGTAACGGTAACGTTCTGTATTGTCTGAAGTCTCATTCTGCGGGTAGTAATACAGTCGCTTTTCTGCGCGTACCCTGTGATCCAATTTCACGCGGTCCAGGTTATGAGAGTACGTGTACTGGAGCCAGAGGCGCGTTTCACGCTGGTAAAAAAGACTGTTCCTGTAAGTTCCGTATGTTCCGATTCCTACGAACGGCTGATGTTTTCCTATGTTATAACCCAATCCACCTTTTACTTCATAGTAGTCGATCTTGGAATAATCTTCAATACCACGGGTCTGAAGTTCCAGATAAGCCAACCAGGCTTTGTCATGCTTATAGGAGAATGACATCATATTGAATGATGAGATGTGCTCCCTGGGATTAGTTTGGGAAAAACCGCATGTCCAGGTAAGCAGAAAAACTAAAATTAAGAAGGAATGTTTCATTGGTTTTATTGAGCTGCAAAGGTACTAAACTTCATATGTTAACAATGTTAATTTAATATTAAGTTAACCGGCCATTAACACCGAACCTTCCACTAAAAAATTGGCACAAAAAAAGCACGGTTGCCCGTGCTTAAAATATGTACCTGGATAAAGACTAGTTCGCCTCTTCAGCTCTCATTTCTTTTCCTTTGAATTTCTGAGTTTTCAGGCCTTTTACCACCTCATCCTTGAAGGATTTCTCAACCTCGAAGAAGGAAAACTTCTCCATGATTTCGATTTCTCCGATGTCGGGACGTTTTTTGGACTTAGCTGTAGCCTTGTTCAGGATTTC
>CAYXUO010000093.1:0-8045 GCA_964468335.1 uncultured Chryseobacterium sp.
CCAAGAATCTTTTAGTCAACTTCCTTGAATTTATTCTTATTCGTACGCTTATGGAGTACGATCCCAAACTGGATCATTACAGGAAGGACAGTCATGAGAAAGAGATGGCGAATAAGTTTATCTTTCTGCTGCTTAACGAATCATCTTTCAATCTTACCGCAGTGTATTATGCGGATAAACTGAACATCAGCAAAAGAACACTGGATAATGCTGTACAGACTGTATACGGATGTACAACCAAGTCATTCATCATAGCCAAAGCTCTGGAAAAGGCGAAGAAACTGCTCAGGGGAACGGAGATTCCAATTAAAAACATCAGCCAGGACCTAGGCTTTTCCGAAGAAAGTAATTTCAGCAACTTTTTTAAAAAACACACAGGAAGTTCACCGCGCGAGTTCCGAGACCATGCAGTGAGCCAGATACCCAATCTTAGGTTGGTGAAATCCTAAGTAAAATCAATTGCGAAATCTATGAAGAAGGTTGTTACTGCGTGCGTTATCCTGTTAACTGCATTTTTATCTAAAAAAGCTACTGCGCAAAATGGTTCTTCCGCCGTGCTGAATATTGTTTTGCATTCCGTACAAACCATTGAAGTGGGCGGTACGGATAAGAACGTGAGTCTGGAGTACAAAACCAGGGAGGATTACGGCGATGGCGTAAGTGTAAACAGGGAAAATCATCTTAAGGTTTACAGTACAGGCGGTTTCACTGTGAATGTTAGGACGTCGGACCTACAATTGAAATCCACGGCCAATACGAAATCTATTGAGTCGGGCGATATTACGGTATCCGCGGCTAAGGGTGCGGCCAACGGTATGGAAGTATTCACCTCGGCACCGGTGCAGCTGTCAGGATCTGACACCGCTTTTATTACTTCGGCAACGGGGGCGGAATCTAAAACTTTTGACATAACGTATGCTGCCAAAGGCGACGATAAATTTATAAACCACTTTACCAAAGACCAAAATCCTACGGTATATACTACGGAAGTGGTGTACAGTATACTGCCGAACTGAATCATTATACAGCAAAGCAATTAGTAAATTGATACAATGCCTCCTGAAAAGGGGGCATTTTATGTGTATACCAGGGTTTGAGACCATGTTAGAGGTTGCATGAATACGGACTCAACTACCGGAACATTTGCCACACTGCAGAAAATTCAAAAAAGTAACTTAAAATTATATACTGTTATTTTTGAATATTTAATAATGGATACTCTGTTTTTTTGTGGATAACAATTCATATTTCGTGTTATTGTTATGCAGGACATTTGGATAAGTTTTTTGATTGTTTACATAAAACACTTTCAGTATTAGCGTATTACTTTTGTAGTGTCAAAATAAGGGCAATAGTTCTTAATAGAAATCAAACAAGTCAAACAAACCAAACAAATATGAAAAAGTCAATTTTATTCGCAATGTTCTTAGGTGGTGTTTTTGCCGCAACAGCACAGACTACACCAGGAGCTCCACAGACAGCTGATGCTACCATTAACGTAAAACTGTATCCTATCCAAACCATTGTTGTAAATCCTTTGCAAAATGCAGTAGATTTAGAATACAAAACTGTAGCCAATTATCAGGATGGAGTAACCAACCAGCAGGCGAATCACCTGAATATTTACAGTACGGGTGCTTTTGAGATCAGCGTAAAGTCTACCGCTGCAGATCTGACTACTACCAGTACCAATCCTAACAATAAAAAAATTGTTGCATCGGATGTGAAAGTTACTGCCAGCAACGGTACTTTAAATCCCCTGACCGGTGCTACGATGCCAACAGTAGCCCTGGATGCTGCAACTGCTGCACCGTTGATTACAAGTTCAACCGGTGGTTTTAATAAGAATTTTAACGTTACCTACGCTGCTACAGGCGATTACATAAACCATTATCTGGATGGCGCTACCGGTGCGGTTACTACCTATACGGTTGGTGTACAGTACACAATTGCTCCTAAGTAATCAGTATAAATATATTTAGAGGACAACTTAGCCTATAACTAAGTTGTCTTTTCCGTTATGAAAAATTCCTTGCGTTATCTAGCTTCCCTGTCGCTTTTTCTTTTGTGCAGCACACTTTCGGCGCAGGCCGGGCTTGGTGTAACCCCGCCGCGTAACTATTACAGTTCGGCACCGGGAGTTACCACGGTAAACAAGATCGTGGTATCCAATCCCAGCAAGAACAATTCCCTGCAGCTAACAATTTCCTTTAATGACTGGGAATACAATACAGCGGGCCAGAATGTTATTGTTGAACCCGGCACCCTCAGCAATTCATGTGCTGCCTGGATCACCGTGAAACCGGGCAACTATCTGAATCTGGCACCGGGTGAATCCCAGGAGCTGGAAGTTTCGGTTACGCCGCCCGTAAATCTGAAAGATGATATTCCTGTACATACGGCGCTAATGTTCCTGACGCAAACCAATTCCATGGAAACGCGAAACGAGCAGGGAGCTCTTGTAAAGGTAAGTTTACGTTCAGGTGTCAAAATTTATCATCATTCCGGACATTCAGAGAATCCCGATTTAGACTTTTCGGATTATCGCTTTAACACCACTTCCAAAAATCTGGATTTGATCGTTGAGAACTCCGGAAATATCTGGACTGATGCCAGAGTAAGCACCGAACTTGTAAATCAGAAAGACGGTACGCGCCAGGTGATGGCGGAACAGTTTGTCTATACTCTCCCTGGAGATAAGCGCAGTATAAACCTGACGCTTCCGGAGAAGTTGAAGCCGGGTAAATATTTGGCTACCTCAACTCTTTCCTACGGAGAAGAAGATGTCATAAAAATGGCCGAACTATCGTTTGTTTATGAATAAACTGATTTTCATTTTTTTTCTTACAGTTGCGGTTGCCGGCAAGGCACAACCGATACAGCTTAGTGCCTGGACCACTTCATTTGTGACAGTACAGTCCAATGCAGGGGCCACTGTAAACAATATGCAGGAGATATTTATTCAACTGAATAACAGTCAGGGGTACCAAATGCAGAACTGGTCACTAACATATCGCGTACAGGGCAACATTACAAACGGTTCCAAAAACTTCCCTGCCGGACGCCTTAAATTCAGGTTTAATTCGCTTTCCTACAATGGGATAGGTAATGGGCCACCCACCGCAGCTAATATGGCTCTGCTTACTTCCCCATTGGCTTTCTCTACCGCTAACTCATTTTTTGTGCAGCAGTCTCCTTACAGTTTTCAGATTAATAATGGCTATTTCTCGGTTAATTTAAGATATGATGTGTTAGTGGATGGCGGAGCTTATCTGGACGAGTATAAATCATGGGATAACTATAACATCAATCTGGTGATGGAACTGAGAAACCGTCGGAATGAATTAATGGGTACTGCCACATCTTCATTTGGAATGCAGGTGAGACCGGATCTAAATCCAACTCCTACCTATGGACTTCAGTTCAATGCACCGGCCAAAAATGTGCTTCTGGAATTCGCAAATATTGCTGATTATCAAAATGGAGTGAGTAAAACTTACTCAAACGCGTTCTCTACATTTTCCAATACGCCTTACACCGTAAACGTACAGGCGCTAAGCAGTAATCTGACCAGTGATACGAACCAGGTTCTTCCCATCAGTTCAGTTCGGTTACAGGTAAAAGAAAATGCTACACAAATTCTTACAGGTAATGTGAACTTAACGTCAGCTCCTCAAAACATTATAACCAGCACTGCCCATACGGTTCCAAGATCCTATGACACAACGTACCAAACGCAGTCTGCAGATCCAACTTTCTTTAACAAACCTTACTTACAGTATAACGGAACGCTCATCTATACGATTGTACCACAATAAGGCATCGTGACTTTTACACAAAAACTATTTGCTCTATTTCTGCTCCTGAACGGGCTGCTTGCATTTTCGCAACAGTCCCAACTGACAATTGGGGTAAGCGAGAAAATACAGGCCAGGAATGGTGAACTGCTTACTCTGATGGTGAAGGTGCACAACCCATCGGCTCAGAAACGGCAGATTGTTTTGCGCTCCTCGGCTGCCAAAACACTGCGGCTTCTGAACAGCGAAGTAAACGCAGAAGTAGAAGCGGGAGGCCATTTCTTTATACCGGTGAAGATTTTTGTGGAAAAAACACATCCGGCAGGCAGCGAGCCTGTTTACTTCGAAGCAGTTAATGATTTAGGTTCAGTGGCCGCACGTGCTTCAACATCGATAGTTGTAGATCGACTTCGTGATTTGAAGATCACCTCCGATGAACCCCAAATTCTCATTTACCGCGCCGGCGATTCGCTGAAAGTTACTGCTACCATCCATAATAATGGTAACAGACTGGAAAAAGCCGAGATTTCTGCTGCTTTTCCTCTGATTTTTGGTACGGACGACATAGAGACCGCCACCGTAACTTTGCAGCCTTTTTCCAGAAAAAAAGTTACCTTCCGTCGTTTTATAGACCAGGATCTGCTCCAGAGGGAGTATTTTTCGGTAAATATCCGCGGTCGGGATGAAGAAAAAACTTACTTTGGCAGTGTATCCATCCTGGTACAGAATGCGTTGGGCAGCAGACGTTATGTGGACCCGTTGATTCCTTATCAGTCCGATTATAATCATACCAACCAAATTACCTGGACAACCAGAAATCCTTTTTCATCTTCTCAGGCTGCCCATGTGGTAAATGCCAATGCTGAAATAAATGTCGGTGATGTAAAGACGCGCCTGATGGTAAACGGCCAGTATTGGTCGCAACAGTCCACCCTGCTTTTCAACAATACAGGTTTGGGTTTCAGTTACCGTAATTTTTCTGGAGAAGTGGGGAATATCAATACCGGAAACCTCGAAATTAACCTGATGGGTAGGGGAGTAAAAGCTCAGTACGGTAATCCTGCAAAAGATAAATATTCTATTTCAGCGGGTGCAGTTGAGAAAAATCACAATCTGTTCGGTGCATTTTCAGGGATTTCCCTTTATCGGGGATACGGCGGTTTTGCCCAGGCAAATATTAACCTTACCGATGAGATTCAAACAGAAACACAGATGCTCTGGGATTCGGATATGCTTCAGCGCAACTTCATAGTTAAAAGTGGACTTCGCTATTCCGACGGAGCCAATACCCTGTATCGCGCAGCCTTTGGCGTTGGGCTGTCTCAACCTTTGAATTCGGAACTGGATGGGAAATCTGCGGTTAAGGCAGAACTTGAGATCAGAAAGACCTGGAGAAAATACTCGGGATCACTGACCGCCAGTCACAGTGGTTCTTATTACCCGGGTTTGAGCCGTGGCAGTACGATAATTGATCAGCGCATCTCACGAAGTCTTGAAAAAATGACCGTGTACGGTGCTTTCAATTTCAGTTATTTTGATCCGCAGTATTTTGAGATCTACAACAGTTTCAGCAGCTTTTCCAGGCGTACACGTTTGCAGGCAGGAGCAACTTTTAATCTGCTTCAGGGATTCAATGTCAATGTTTTTGGTGAAAGATCTGCCGAGGAAACCGCATTTTATTCCGACAGTAATCAGCGACTGCCCTTCAATACTGTCCTTATGTCGTCTGCCCTTCAGTATGCGGCACGTGGCAGCCGCCATAGGTTGAGCGGCGACTTTTCGGCCGGCGTGTCCTACCTTACAGATTTACCCGGCAGTAATGATTTCATTTACAGATTACGGGCAGGATGGTATTACAAGTCCTTTATGATAAATGCTAACTATCAACATGGGGAATTTATGGTACATGAGAGGGTAAACCGCAGGTTCACTTCGGAGGTAGCTGAGAAACTGTCTCTGGCCGCAGCCTACAATTTTAATCCAATGATGGGAAGATTTAATTTTTCCTTAACCGGAATGGCAGTTCTGGATCGGCAAATGGGAAACAGCCTCTCATTTAATTCAACAGCAGATTTCAGACTGTACCGCTCCGGGAAAATTTTTGCCAACGTACAGTACAACGTTTTCCTGCGAAATTCGTTCAGATCTTCCCAGCCATTCTATCAGGTGGGTTTTACACAGGATTTGCCTAAGATGGGTGAAGAGCCCGTACCTTATAAGAATGGCACCCTTCAGGTTTTCATGTTTTATGACCAAAATAACAACCATATCTATGATCCTGATACTGATCAGCCTGCACCGCTGAAACGGGTGAATATAAACAATACAGCTTTTGTTTCAGATTCAAAAGGATATATACAGTACCGCAAGGTGCCGTACGGCAGCTATAAAGTCTCCTCCACAGAAACGGAATGGTTTTCCACAGAAGTTGTTGCCGAGGTAAA
This sequence comes from uncultured Chryseobacterium sp., assembly GCA_964468335.1. GTDB lineage: Bacteria > Bacteroidota > Bacteroidia > Flavobacteriales > Weeksellaceae > Marnyiella. The sequence goes on from CAYXUO010000093.1 coordinate 6,242, forward strand.
TGATAAAAAGAACCTGATTCTGTTGTCGCTTCAAAAAACAGGGCTGGTAACTGGCCGCATTGTATACCAAAAGTCCACCAGGACTCAATATGAGGTTTTAGAGATTTTGGCCGGTATTCCTGTTATTTTCACAAACACATTTGGTAAATCATTTACCGTTTATACAAATGCAAAGGGCGAATACCAGGCTTTTTTGCCCATTGGCACCTATACAGCGGCCATCGAAACTGAAGTATTGCAGCGGCATGTGTACATGGACCAGAATGCGCAGACAGTATCAGCAATTGAAAATGACACTGCCGTCTTGCAGGATTTCGAGCTCAAGGTCAGAGAAAAAAAGGTGCAGCTTCGAAAATTTGGTGAGCCTAACGAGTAAGTTGCCGTTGCGCCTTTAATGTTAATTTAGGTGTAGTTGATCCTTTTTCACTAACTTCCTGCTTCAAAAGGGATGTTTGATGAACGCAACAATGATTCAGTTTTTTCACTGGTATTCCGCCGGTGACTCTGCCTTATATGACGAAGCGATACAGTCTGCGGAGTATTTGGCGGAACTGGGAATATCGGCTGTGTGGTTTCCGCCGGCATACAAGGCCGCAGGTGGCGGGTTTTCAGTAGGCTATGATCCCTACGACCTTTTTGATCTGGGCGAATTTGATCAAAAGGGAGGCATTCCCACCAAGTACGGAACTAAAGAACAGTATATTGACGCATGCCGGGCCCTGCAGGCCAAAGGAATTTCGGTTATCGCTGATATTGTGCTTAATCACAAGGCAGGAGGAGATGAAAAGGAACGCTTTCACGCTATGCGCGTCAATCCTGAAAACAGAGAGGAAATACTCTCCGAACCGATAGAAATTGAGAGTTATACCAAATTCACTTTTCCCGGGCGGGGACAATTATATTCTGATTTTAAATGGAATTTCCAGTGTTTTTCCGGGGTGGATTATGCAGAGGGGCAGGAAGCCGGTATTTACCGGATCATTCATGAGCATGGTGAGGGATGGGAGGAGATTATTTCCGATGAATTGGGTAATTATGACTTCCTGATGCATAACGACATTGAACACCGGAATCCGTTTGTCCGCGCCGAACTCAACCATTGGGGTAAATGGTACCATGACCAGATAGGCTTCAGCGGAGTGCGTTTGGATGCCGTAAAACATCAGTCGCCGGATTTTTACAAGGAATGGCTTTACACGCTTCGGGCAAATACCGGCCAGAATATTTTTGCCGTTGGCGAATATTGGGCACCCGGCGCTCTGGATTTAAAACTGAAATATATTGAGGCCACGGAAGGCTGCATGAGCCTTTTCGATTCCGCACTTCATCACAATTTTCACGTTGCTTCGCTGCAGGGTGGCGATTATGACCTTCGTACCATTTTCGATGATACGCTTACGCTCGCCAATCCGCTGCTTTCCGTTACGGTGGTAGACAATCATGATACCCAACCGCTGCAGGAACTGGAAGCTCCTGTAGAGCATTGGTTCAAACCTTTGGCCTATGCCTTGATCCTTTTGCGGACCAATGGCTATCCCTGCATTTTCTATCCCGACCTTTTCGGTGCGCATTACACCGATGTAGACAAAGAAGGCAATGAGCAGGAAATTTTTTTGAATAAGGTTGAGAAAATCGAAGAGTTGCTTAAAGCCAGACAACTTTTTGCGTACGGGATTCAACGGGATTATTTTGAAGATGCCAACTGCCTGGGCTGGGTGCGCGAAGGTGACGGTGAACATCCTGGCTGCGCTGTTGTTCTCAGTAATAAGGATGCTTATGAAAAACCCATGGAAATGGGCCTGCA
>CAYXUO010000094.1:0-7895 GCA_964468335.1 uncultured Chryseobacterium sp.
GAATTACTCCTTGGTCGGTTTTAGATTCCTACGGAATGACAGAAGTCATAGAAATAACTTAATGTCCGGTTCGATTGCACTTTGATCGGATTACACTCACATCCGGACAGCAGCCTCCTTGTCATTCCGCTGCAATCGGGGCTGGGAGTCTGCTTTCACTTTTTGCGCCTGTTTGTCATTCCGCAGGAATCTCAACGAATTACTACTTACTCGGTTTAGATTCCTGCGGAATGACAGAGGTTGTAGGATTACTCCATTTTCCCGGTTCAGTTGAAAGCAAAATCGGCCTTATTGTGATAATTGGGTATTGGCGTCTTTGTCATTCCGCAGGAATGTCAACGTTCCCCTTTTAGATAGATATAGATTCCTCCGGAATGACAGAAGTCATAGAAATAAAGTACTGTCCGGTTCGATGCGCTTTGAGCGTATTAATTTAACATCCGGACAGTAGCCTCCTTGTCATTCGCTGCATCGGGGCTGGGAGTCTTCTCTTCACTATGTGCGCCTGTTGTCATTCCGCAGGAATCCAGAGGAATCAAAATCAAGGAGCAGATCCTGCGGAATGACAGTGGAATTCTTACTAAAATAAGTGTTAGAGGTGGTCTTATTTACATTATTAATCATAAATTCGTCATGATTAGGTCAACATCTGTTATAACAAATTTTTATGAAGCCAAATTCCTTACTATGCTCGTTTTTCCTTTGTTTCGCAACCTCTTTATTATTAGGACAATCCTACTCCATCCTTTATAAAGTAAGCTACCGGCCCGTAGCTGATGTTAAACAGCGGAAAACCGAATATATGATGCTGGAGGTTAATAAGCATAAAAGCCGGTTTTTCAGCCTGGATCAGAGGAAACTTGATTCAATGGTGCAGGCCAATGACCCTGCGCTTTCAGACAGCCACGAACGTCCATATCTAAAGTTTGAGGTGTACAAAGATCTGGGCACCAAAAAATCATTGGTTTCAGCTGACTTTAATGATGTCACCTATACCTATGAAGAACCTGCGCTCACTTATGAGTTGGTGAAGACGAATATGGAAAAACAGGGAAATTATTCCATGAAGCAGGCATGGACAAATGCAGGAGGTCGGGAGTGGGCTATTTTCTATACAGAGGATGTGCCCCTGTTTGTTGGGCCTTATATTTTTTCCGGCCTGCCTGGAATGGTCTATAAAGCAATTTCAAGTGACATGGATTATGAAATATCTTTTGTCGGAATCCAAAAATACAATCAGATCAGGGAGATTAAAGTACCCAAAGCTAACATTACCAAAGAAAAGTATGCGAAGCAGATTCAGGAGTTCCTAAAGAATCCTGGACATCACAGCATAATGTACAAAAATATTTGGGGCGACAGGTTCCACTATAATTTTAAAACAGCTTCGCCAGCGGTAATTAAGCAGCAGGAAGAACTGATTAAAAAGATCACTTCGAGATTTAATAACCCGTTAGATAAAGAAGTTTATCTGTTTGATATCATTGTTCCATAAATTCTATCAGTAAAATTTATGGTAGAATTTCGAATTAACCTGATTTATGCCCGCAGTTAGTTTAAGACAGGTTCCGCAAACGCTCCATACAAATTAAACTTCTTGAAATACTTCTGCATATTCTCAATTCAATACTCGAAAAATCAAAAACCGAAAGGTGGGCTTTAGTATTATCTTGAATTTTGTTGGGGGCGACGAAGCCGCCAACAAAATCTAAAAGGATTTACGCTGGAATCGGGGCTGGTAGTCTGCTTTCACTTTGTGCGCCTGTTTGTCATTCAGCAGGAATCTCTACGAATTACTCCTTGGTCGGTTTTAGATTCCTACGGAATGACAGAAGTCATAGAAATTACGTAATGTCCGTTTCGATTGCAATTTGATCGGATTACACTCACATGCAGACAGCAGTCTCCTTGTCATTCCGCAGGAATCTCAGCGCAATACAAATTACTCATTATAGATTCCTCCGGAAAGACCGACGACGCAATCAGGTTTTCTTAAAATTGTTCTTTTTGAACAAATTATACCATACCTACCGTCAACAGCCTGTTTGTCATTCCGTAGGAATCTCAACGAATTACAACTTGTTCGGTTTAGATTCCTCCGGAATGACAGAAGTCATAGAAATAACGCAATTTCGATTGCATTTTGATCGGATTACACTCACATCCAGACAGCAGCCTCCTTGTCATTCCGCAGGAATCTCAACGCAATACAAATTACTCATTATAGATTCCTCCGGAATGACAGAGGTTGTAGGATTACTCCATTTTCCCGGTTCAAATGAAAGCGACATCGGCCTTATTGTAATATTTGGGTAATGGAGTCTTTGTCATTCCGCAGGAATCTCAACGAATTACTACTTACTCGGTTTAGATTCCTCCGGAATGAAAGGCGAACGCGTATAAATTTACTGCTGTTACCTAAGTCTAATTCGCCAGATGAGTGCTATAGCCGATGTAGCAAATCACTTAATAACCTGCTAGAAATACTTCTGCATCTTCTCAAATTCAATATCCGCGAAATCAAAAACCGACAGGTTAGCTTTGGTATAGTCCTGATTCTTGGAATGTGCGCTTTGGTAAGCAGTACAGAAAATTCCAGCCGAATGCGCAGCCTCAATCCCGTTCGTGGAGTCTTCGATCACCATACAGTTCAACCTGGGTTCACCGGCCATTTCAGCAGCGAGCTGAAAGATTTCCGGGTGCGGTTTGGACTCCTGCAGGTCGGCGCCTGAAATTTTCCCAATAAAATAAGGCTCAAGCTCAAATTTCTCAAACACCCAGTTAATTGTATTCATATGTGCCGATGAAGCCAGTACCAGCTTCACACCGTTCTCATAATAGTTCCCAATCAGACTCTTTACGCCCGGGATGAGATCGAAATCCGGGTCAGTATCAAAATAATTTTTGAAATGATGCCTTTTTATCCGTGCCAGATCTTCATGGTCGGCTTCCAGCCCGAAAGTATCAATGAGTGTGGTGCAAACCCTTTTTGTAGAAGCTCCCGTAAAGGTGGTGAAGAGTTCCTCCGAAACATTAATCCCGAAATCTTCAAACATCCGGAAATAGGCTTTTCTGTGCAAAGGTTCAGTGTCCACAATAACACCGTCCATATCAAATAAAACAGCTTTTAAAGGCATCCCAAAAATTATTTTTTGCAAAACTATTAAAATAATAGGGAACGAAGCCTACGGCATAATGTATATCCAGCAACAGTCACCATGAACGGCTGCCAGTGACCGCAATTTTATTATCTTTGAAATCCGAAAAAAACAAATTAAAAAAGACTACCATCAATGAGAACATACGCTGCTATTCCCGAAGAGAATGCTACTTTGGAAAACTCGAAAGTGATGCTTGTGACCGTACCTTATGACGGAACTTCAACCTGGGGCAAGGGTGCCGATAAAGGACCCGAGCTTTTCCTGGATGCCTCCGAAAATATGGAACTCTACGATATTGAGACCGGAACTGAGCCATACCTGGAAGGGGTATATCTGGCGGGTGAGATTTCAGAAAATTCTTCTCCGGAGGCAATGACTGACGCCGTTTATCAGAAAACCAAAGAGCTGATTAAGAATGATGGCAAACTGTTCACCCTTTTTGGCGGCGAACATTCGGTTTCCATCGGCTCCATCCGTGCAGTGGGCGAGAAGTATGAGAATCTTACCGTTTTGCAGCTGGATGCGCATACCGATTTAAGACCTGAGTTTCACGGCTCCACGTCCAATCATGCCTGTGCCGTATTTGAGGCTTCGCAGAAACTGAATCTGGTGCAGGTGGGGATCCGCTCCTGCGATGCTGAAGAAATGCAGTATGTTCCGAAAGGGCAGTGTTTCTGGGCGCATGAGATCGCCACTAATCCAAACTGGATAGACGATGTTCTGGCTAAGGTTTCAGGTAATGTATACATCACCATTGATCTGGACGCTTTCGATCCTTCGATCGCTCCTTCAACCGGAACACCGGAACCGGGTGGCCTGCAGTGGTACCCAACTTTGGAACTGCTGAAGAAAGTGTTTGAAAAATGCAATGTGGTAGCCTTTGATATTGTAGAACTTATGGATTCGCCCATGCCAAAACCAACCGCTTTCCTGGCGGCCAAGCTCTACTATAAGATGCTGGCCTACTATCATCTGAATAAATAGGAATTTCTAAAATAGTACACCTAAAACTTTCCGGGCTCCCGGGAAGTTTTTATTTTTATACTAATTTGCTGAATGATGCTGAATCTTTTTGATGATACTTTTAACCCGGAAAAAAATCTGCTGCCAGTGGACGGCACCGTGCACTATTTTGGCAGGGTGCTTGAGCTGGAGTTCGCAGATGAATTTTACAACAGGCTGCTTCACAACATCGACTGGAAAAATGATGAAGCAGTCATTTTCGGCAGGAAAATCATCACCAAAAGAAAGGTGGCCTGGTATGGCGATAAGGATTTTGAATACACCTATTCCAAATCTACAAAAACGGCGCTGCCCTGGACGGATGACCTTCTGGAACTGAAAAAAATTGCGGAACAGAAAACCGGCGAAACATATAATTCCTGTCTGCTCAACCTTTATCACAGTGGCGAAGAGGGTATGGCCTATCACAGCGACGGCGAAAAGGACCTTAAGAAAAATGGCGCGATTGCCTCACTGAGTTTTGGTGCTGAAAGGAAATTTTCATTCAAACATAAATACACCGGCCAGAAGGTGGAACTTTTACTGGAACACGGCAGTTTGCTGGTAATGAAAGACCAGACGCAAAGCTTTTGGCTTCACCGTTTACCACCCACCAAAAAAATCTCAAATCCGCGCATCAATCTTACTTTCCGGACCATCGAAAAATAAGAAATCCCCGATATTTCGGGGACTTCAAGGGTAATCATTTTAAATATTTCTGTTATGCTCTCAGATATCTTGCATAAGCATAGCCCTCCTCTCCGGAGGAAGTTCTGATTTTCCACCAATCGTCGGAGGATTGTTCCACCAATGTAACTGAGTCACCTTTGGAAGCTTTCCCAATTATAGCGGCGTCGGTTGAAGGTTCCTGTCTGATATTCAGACTGGATTCCTCAGTATTTACCGTAAGGTGAGCTCCTGTGCTAAGTCCCGCCACCTGTACGTCCAGATTGATGTCCGAAGCAGAGTAGGTTGTATCTATTGCACCCAAAGCGTTCCATACCGCATCTTTAGCGGCTGAACTGCCTGCCGATCCGGAAACGTAAAGAATTCCGTCCTGCTCGCGTACCTGTAAACCGGAAATTCCTGCAGTCTGTGCTGCGGAGATTACGCCGGCATATTTATCCTGTAATGCACTCATCTTGTTACTGTTATTTAACGTTATAGTTGTAATTAACTTTTCCGGCCTGCAGTGCATCTACAGATTCCTTGATCTTTCTGGCCTGAGCAGGCGATACGTCACCTGTAAGGGTAAGTTCTCCGTTCACAACCTCTACTTTAACAGAAGGGAAATCTTTTACTGCATCTGCTATACTTTGCTGTACTGCAGGATCCACTGCCGAAACCGTTTCCACTACCGGCGCTTCAATACGGGTCATATCCATTACATCCTTGATTCCAGGAATTGCTTTCAGCTGGCTGATCATTGCATCGCGTGAAGCTTCATCAGGGAAAGTGCCGCTCAGGTGTGCCGTACCTTCTTTCACTTCCACTGTAGCTCCAGGGTTGCTGGTAACCACGGTCGTGGCCTGAGTAGTTAATTCAGCATCAGAAACTTTCTTTTCACAGGCAACTGATCCGAAGGAAATTGCCATTGCCATAGCAGCCATTGCAAATGTTTTTTTCATAGTATATATTTTAATGTTAAGAATTAATATTCTCAAATTTAGGCATATTTCGCCTACAGATGTTTCACCTAAAGCCTAAATGTTTCTTAAATTTTAATGTACTGCCGCCTCCTAAAACAGCTACGGTATCTCCATACAGCTGTTGCATTTTAATGTTCATTAACACTTTGACGAAAAATTATATATTTGTAGCCGTTATATAAAATTTATGAGTTCTACACTCCTGAGGATCTTTCCTTATTTCACACTTACTGTTGCAGTACTGCTTCATGGTATAAATCTTTTAAATCCTCTCCCTCCTGACTATCTAGTGTTTGGACACCTGCTGTTTGTATTGGGGATGATTACCTACGCCCTGCAGCGAAAAAATCTAACCACATGGATCCTGGTAAGCATTGTGATCGGTGTTATCGTAGGCCGGGACTATCCGGGAGTTGCGCTTTCACTGCAACCGCTGAGCCAGGGCTTTATCCGTTTGGTGAAGACCATTGTAGGACCCATACTGTTTGCTACACTAGTCTATGGAATTGCCGGCCATTCCGACCTTAAACAGGTTGGACGTATGGCCTGGAAATCCCTGCTTTATTTTTACACTGCGACCACAATAGCTTTGTTCATCGGACTTGCTGCCATTAATATATCCCAGGCCGGGGTGGGGATCGATGCCTCCAAAATTCCGCACCACGATCTGCCAACCGCTTCAGCGGTAAAGGAAGCGGACCAGCGTGCACTGGAATCTATTCCGGAGGAAAACCACTGGATCTTTAAGACAACTTCATTTTTCCGCGATGTATTTCCGGAAAACATCATCAAGTCAATATATGATAATCAGGTTCTTCAGATCGTAGTATTTGCGGTGATCTTCGGTATCGGGCTCGCACAGCTGCCTGAACGTAAGAAGAGACCGATGGTGGATTTTGTGGACAGTCTTGCGGAAACGATGTTTAAGTATACGCACCTCATTATGTATTTTGCGCCGGTAGGGGTAGGTGCAGCCATGGCATACACCGTAGGACATATGGGTATTGATATCCTGAAATATCTCTTCATGCTTCTGCTCACGCTTTATTGTGCATTGATTGCATTCCTGTTGCTGGTGCTGTTGCCTATTGCGCTGTATATGAAGGTACCTATCAGGAAATTCATTCAGGCCATTAAGGAGCCGGTTTCCATTGCCTTCGCAACCACAAGCTCCGATGCTGCGCTTCCTGTAGTGATGCAGAATATGGAGAGATTTGGCGTACCCCGGAAAATTGTGTCCTTTGTAGTACCCACAGGTTACTCCTTTAACCTGGACGGAACCACCCTATACCTTTCCCTAGCCTCCATTTTTGTGGCACAAGCTGCCGGAATGGATCTGTCCTTCGGTCAGCAGCTGCTCATATGTCTCACACTTATGATTACGAGTAAAGGGGTGGCAGCTATCCCAAGAGCTTCTCTTATTATCCTTATCGCCACTGCAGACCAGTTCGGTTTGCCGGTATTCATCATTGCCGCCATTCTGGGGATTGATGAACTGATGGATATGGGCAGAACTTCTGTCAATGTTATCGGTAACTGTCTGGCATCAGTAGTTATCGCCAAATGGGAAGGCGAATTTGACCAGCAGGCAGCACTGAACTTTGAGGAGGATTAATCCTGCCGCAAATATCCCTTCAGGAAAGATTTATGGTGGTAGCAATTTATAGAACAAGAAGTATAGCGAGGTTCTCTAAATCCAAAAAACCTTATTTTTATTAAGTCTAAATTGGCGTATATTCCGTAACTTTGCTGTTCAATATTCAGATAAAATTATGTTGACGAAAGTAAAGGTTCAGGAATTCCTGAAAGAGATTGAAGTAGAAGACCTCGTGAATAACCTTCAGGTTATGGGCAATGAGGTATATATAGATATGACCGCGCACTCGCCGGCCATGCACGAAAAGAAAAAACTTGAAGTAGCTATGAAGCAGGCTTTTGCCTCTCAGTTTGGGGAGGAAGTTGTGCTGAAGTTAAAAATCGTTTCGCCTGAGCCAACCGAAGTCCAGCAGAACCAGATTAAGGGTAAGCAGATTCCCGGAATTCAGAATATCATCGCGATTGCGTCCGGTAAAGGTGGCGTAGG
>CAYXUO010000095.1:0-7796 GCA_964468335.1 uncultured Chryseobacterium sp.
AGATATTCCCCTGGCAATTGACCATTTCAGATATTTTGCAGGTGTAATCCGTGCCGAAGAAGGCTCGCTGATGGAACTCGATAGTGACACCGTATCACTGATCGTTAATGAGCCTTTAGGGGTCATCGCACAGATCATCCCATGGAACTTTCCAATCCTGATGGCGGTTTGGAAAATCGCTCCGGCCTTAGCAGCTGGAAACTGTGTAGTTCTGAAACCTGCCGAAAACACACCGATTTCAATCCTGGTGCTTATGGAGATCATTGGCGACCTGCTTCCGCCGGGAGTACTGAATATTGTAAACGGTTTCGGCGGCGAACTGGGACATGCACTCGTTACCAATAAAAAAGTAGCAAAGGCAGCATTTACAGGCTCCACAGCGACCGGAAGGATGGTCATGCAGTACGCAACAGAGAACATTATTCCGGTAACCCTGGAACTGGGCGGAAAATCACCAAACGTTTTCTTCGAATCGGTAATGGATGAAGATGATGCCTTCTTCGACAAAGCACTGGAAGGAGCGGCTCTATTTGCGCTGAATCAGGGTGAAATCTGTACGTGTCCGTCCAGATTGCTTATTCAGGAAAGTATTTATGATAAGTTTATTGAAAGGCTTGTTGAAAGGGTGAAAGCAATTAAAGCCGGCAACCCGCTGGATACTTCCACGATGATTGGTGCGCAGGCCTCAAAAATACAGTATGACAAAATCCTGAATTATATTAAACTCGGTCAGGAAGAAGGTTGCGAGGTACTTTCCGGCGGAGATGCCAACAAACTTGAGGGAGATCTGGAGAACGGTTATTACGTGCAGCCAACGCTGCTGAAAGGTCATAACAGGATGAGAGTCTTCCAGGAGGAGATTTTCGGACCTGTTCTGGCGGTAACCACTTTCAAAGACGAAGCCGAAGCTATTGAGATCGCCAACGATACGATTTATGGTTTGGGTGCAGGCGTGTGGACGCGCGACGCACATCAGCTATACCAGGTGCCGAGAGCCATCCAGGCGGGTAGAGTTTGGGTAAACCAATACCACTCTTACCCTGCGGGAGCACCATTTGGAGGTTACAAGCAGTCGGGAATTGGAAGGGAGAACCATAAAATGATGCTCGACCATTACCGTCAAACCAAAAATATGCTTATTTCATACAGCAAAGAAAAGTTAGGATTCTTCTAATTAAACAGGCGGATTTGCATGATAAATCCGCCTTTTTTTGCTTAAATATTCATCGTTAACAGATTCCTAATGAATACGATATCAAGATTTTCAGCTACTCCCAAAGCACTGGAGCTGGTGAGTCAACTTTCCGAAGAATTTGGCGAGCTGATGTTTTACCAGGCGGGTGGATGTTGCGAGGGCACACAGCCACAATGTTTCCGTAAAGGTCATTTTTATCCACGAACCAAAGATGTCAGCATTGGGAAAGTTTCAGACTTTCATTTTTGGGTAGATCACGATCTTTTTGAATACTGGAAATACAGCCATTTCGAACTTGATGTGCTGGAAGGATTCGGCGCAGGGGGTTTTTCCCTGGAAACAGCGAAAAGCAAAACCTTCAAAATCAATTACCGGCTTTTCAGTCAGCAGGAACTCGATAATTTGGAAGATACGCTGCTGTACCACGAGTATATGATTCAGGAAAAAGAAAAGCAATCCGAAATTTAAGTCAAAAAAAGCACCTTGAGATAGGTGCTTTTTCATTCTGACCGGTTTTCATTCAGCTTGCAAACGTATTGCGTTTACTGCGCAGGTTTTTCAACTGCTTTGGCTTCCTCCCACAGCATATCCATATCTTCAAGAGAAAGGTCAGACTGCACCAGGTTTCTTTCCGAAGCGATCTTCTCCATTATTTTAAAACGTGCGATAAATTTGTTGTTTGTGCGCTCCAGTGCAGTATCAGGGTTAATTCCGGAGATCCGTGCATAATTAATCAGTGAAAAGAATACATCACCTAGTTCGGTTTCTTTCTTAACAGGATCCGTCTCCGCATGGAATTCGGCAAGCTCTTCATCCACCTTTTTCCAGGCATCTTCAGCATTGGCAAATTCAAATCCTATACCCTTTACCTTTTCCTGGATACGGTAGGCTTTTACAATGCTCGGAGTTCCTTTGGAGACACCGGAGAGCACCGACTTATTTCCCTCTTTTAGTTTAAGTTTTTCCCAGTTCTGCTTTACTTCCTCTTCATCAGCCACCTCAACATCACCATAAATATGCGGATGGCGGAAAATAAGTTTTTCATTCAGTGAGTTGATGACATCTGCAATATCAAAACTTCCTTTTTCGGAGCCGATTTTCGAGTAGAAAACCAAATGCAGCAGCACATCGCCAAGTTCTTTTTTGATTTCAGGTAAATCCTCTTCCAGCAAAGCATCCGAAAGTTCATAAACTTCCTCCAGCGTAAGATGGCGCAGCGACTGAAGGGTCTGCTTTTTGTCCCACGGACATTTTTCCCGGAGATCGTCCATGATATCCAGGAGCCGGGAGAAAGCTTCTAACTTTTCTGCTTTAGAGTTCATCGAATCATCATATTTATTTCAGTTCCACCATTTCGGAAACCTCAACATCGTAACCGCCTACAAGAGGTTTAAGATCAGGACTTTGGGTGATGACGCGGAATTTGTTGATGCCTAAATTCTTCAGGATCTGCGTTCCGATACCGTAATCCCGGAAATTGGAAGCAAGTGTCGGACGCTGTTCGGCGCCGTCCTGATAATCCAGGAACTGCTGAAGCTTGCGCATTGTATTTTCTGAATTGGATACGTTATTGATGAAGATCAGAGCACCTTTACCTTCTTCATTGATCATTGAGGTTACCTTTTCCAGCAAAGGCTTTTCACCTGTGATCAATCTGCTTAAGACATCGAAATATGAATTGGAAGCCTGAACACGAACTAGAACCGGTTCATCTACAGTCCATGTTCCTTTTGTAAATGCGAAGTGCAGCTGTTCTGTGCTTGATTCCTTAAATGCATAAAAATCGAACTCGCCGTACATGGTTTTTACCTTGCGTTCTTCAATCCTCTCAATAAGGTCGCCTTTCTTAAGCTGATAATGGATAAGGTCTTCAATAGATACTATTTTAAGATCCAGCTTTTTAGCAAGTTCCATCAGTTCCGGCAGGCGGGCCATGGAACCGTCCTCATTCATGATCTCGCATATAACGCCTCCTTCCTTCAGGCCGGCAAGTTTTGTAAGGTCGATGGCTGCTTCCGTATGTCCGGCACGTTTCAGTACACCCCCTTTTTTGGCACGCAGCGGGAAAATATGTCCCGGACGCATAAAGTCGGCAGGTTTGGTCTTTTCGTCCATAAGCGCAAGAATGGTCTTGGAACGGTCACTGGCAGAGATTCCTGTAGAAACACCTTCGCCCAACAGATCTACAGAGACGGTGAAAGCAGTTTCCTTAGGATCACTGCTGCGTGTAACCATAATGTCCAGGCCTAACTCGTCACATCTTTTTTCCGGTAGCGGCGTACAGATAAGCCCGCGGCCGTGTATGGTCATGAAGTTAATTATTTCGGGGGTCGTAAGTTCTGCGGCAGAAAGAAAATCACCTTCATTTTCACGGTTTTCATCATCAACAACGATGATTATTTTACCGTTTTTAAGGTCTTCTATGGCTTCCGGAATGGTATTGAGTTTAATATCGGACATCTTTACTTTTATTTCGCGCAAAGATAATGATTTATAAAGCGTGCGACAATCTTTACAGACGTGCGCGATCGTCGCTGAGGGTCCATTATGCTATTGTGTCCACTCTGTTTCCGCATAAAGAGCATTCCGCGTTAACAATTATTAACATATTTTTCTATCTTTGCCTGCTGTTCATGATTCTTCATTTTTACAGGCTCGCTTTACAAAAATTCCAAAAGCCTGAAAACACGGACAATATCATTTTATTTCATACTGAATGAGTGTAGTAGCAAGACAGGGTTTTAAATATACAGTCATCGGCTATCTGGGATTTATCTTGGGCGCACTTTCGACCTATTTTGTCTTTCCATACGATTTCGCTTTTTACGGTAAGCTGAGCTACATTCTTACAACAGCCGAAATTATGGTTCCGGTTGTAGTTTTCGGACTTTCTTATGCCAATGTAAAATTCTTTCATCAGACTCAAAAAGAAGGTAAGCATCAAAATGTACTGTCACTTTCCCTTGCCGGCATTCTGTTCAATTTCGGGGTTTTCACAGCGCTTTTCCTGCTGTTTCATTACCTTTTTCCCGAATATAAACAGGAGGCGTGGTGGAAACTGAAGTATATTATCCTGGCCCTCGTGCTGGTGCTTTCTATATCACACGTCCTGAACAGGTATGTCTCCAACTACAAAAGAATTGTAGTTCCTAATATTTTCGAGAATATATTTCCAAAACTGGCCAATCTGGGAGCTTTCTGCCTCTTTATTTTCCTGGGGATGAGCCAGCCCACGGCCTTCGGATTTTTCTTTGCGATGTTTACAATGTCAACAATTGGCTACTTTGTATATGCCAGCTCGCTGGAAAACCTAAAACCGGACCTCAGTACAGCTTATGTAAAAAAAGACGGTCTTTGGAAGGATATACTGAACTACAGTTTCTTTGGGTTTTTGGGAAACATCGGAAACTATATCGCTATTAAGATCGATAAATTCATGATTGGTAACGCGCTCGGAATGGAAGAACTGGGAATTTACTCTACCCTTTTCGCCATGATTTCGCTTATATCAATACCGCAGCTCGGACTCTTCAATATCTCCGCGCCTATCATCAACAAAAGTATCGCTGAAAATGACATGGAGGAGCTGGACCGTTTCCATAAGAAGACGTCGCTGAGCCTCTTCTTTCTGGGTGCTGTGCTGTTTTCATGTCTGCTCGTTGGCTTCCCTTATTTAGTGAGCTTTATAAAAAACGGAACCATGCTGCGAGAATCTGAACCCGTGATCTGGATTTTAGGCTCGGCAATACTTTTCGATCTGGCAACAGGTTTCAACGGGAACATTATTTCAATGTCCAAATACTACCGCTACAACATTGTCTTCATGATTTTCCTGGCGGTTCTTACGATTGGACTTAATTACTATTTCCTGCAGCATACGGGACTTGGAATTGCCGGGGTGGCTCTGGCTACAGCCATTTCGCTTACACTGTACAATATTGTGAAGATCAGTTTCAACTATTATAAATTTAAGGTACATCCCCTGACAATTGAAATGATATTTGTGTCCATCATTACTACGATGGCCATAACTGTAGCCATCATTCTGCCCGATTTCAATAATAATTTCGTAAACCTCATTTACAAGCCTTTCATCGTTCTGGTGATGATTTATATAGGCAACCATTTCCTGAAAATATTCCCAATTCACGATTATGTGAATAAAAAATTTATCCGGAGTATATTTAAACCAGGAAAATAACGGTTAGATCAGTGACCGTAATGCGCTGTGCAACGAATCTGCTACTGCCTGTTTTGAAAATTCATTCTGAAAATCAAATCTAAATTCCGAAGCAAGAATTAACTGCTCTTCAATATTTTCTTTTTCGGTAAAGATAAATCGATGGTCGTGCGCAGGGTAATCTTTGGGGAAGACTGCACATTTACCAAACCGGACAGCATCACCTAAATTACCGGTCATCTTTGAATATCCATACGTTTCTTTTTGGCTGAAAAAAGTAGCTTCAGGTTGTAGCGGGCACCAAAGCACGGAGGCTTTTTGCATCCATGACTCAAACGCTTTTGGCTCTACCCTTTCGGTAAAGTAATGAAGCTTCACGTTTTCTGGTTTTACCTCTACAAATTCAATAATCCTTTTAAGTTCCAGGCCGGCTGCTTTCCCCAGGAAAACCACTTCAACTTCAGTTCTGAAATGTTTGAGATTTTGCAATACTCCCGCATAATCGCGGCGTTGCTGTGAAACCGAGCCCGGAATTACAATGGTAAGGGTTTCTGAATTATTTGTATTGTTAAACTCATTGAACAGAACAGGCAGCGGTTTGAAAGCCCCTTTTCCACCACTTGATTCCAGCAGCAGCAGGTGACTGGCTTGATGGTGAAGATGTGTTGCAGCCAGCAAGCCTTCTTTCAGAAGCAATTTTAAACGGTACGCCAAATCTTCCTGAAAAATTTTAACAAACAACTGCAGTTTTTTTAATCGCGCAAAATTCTGATTGTGGACAATTATAGCTGTATTGTACCGTTGCGAAATCTTTTTAAACACATTGAAATAACGGTGCGCGGTGCCGATAATCACCAAATCATATTTTTTGGCTTTCAGCAATCCCAGAAGCTCATCAGCTATTGTAACAATACTTTTTATGGACGGTTGCTCAATCTGCTTAAAAACTTTTTCTGATAAATAGTAATCAACTTCAAATTCTGCAGAATCCTGCATCAAATGCATAATATTACCGACAATCTCCGCGTGAGTATCAATTTCTATGTAGGCGATTTTCCTCACAGACTGTGTACTTTTTGTCCGCTGGAATAAGTTTGAAGCACCTTAGTCTGTAAAACTTTTTCTTCACTAACATTCATTAAATCATCGCTTAAAACCACAAAATCCGCAGACTTGCCTGCTTCCAGGCTGCCCAGCTCATTTTCCTGGAAGGCTGCCTTTGCTGCCCAAATGGTCATACCGCGCAGCGCCTGTTCTCTTGTCAGGGCATTTTCCTTCTGAAAACCACCAACAGGTAAATGTTTAGCGTCTTTTCTGGCTACTGCCGCATAAAAAGTCTTGATGGGATTTATTTCCTCTACCGGGAAATCAGTTCCGAGCGGAACCCAGCCGTTCTGCTGCAGCAAATCCTGATAGGCATACGAATACTTTAACCGTTCCTTTCCAAGTCTGGATTCAGCCCAGTACATATCGGAGGTAGCATGGGTAGGCTGTACGGAGGGAATGACACTATATTTACCGAACAGCCCGAAATCACTTTTATCAACAATCTGGGCATGCTCAATGCGCCAGCGTCTGTCGTTTTTGCCGCCCAACACATCGCCATAAATCTGAAGAATGATCCGGTTCGCCGAGTCACCAATGGCATGGGTACACATTTGCAGATTACTCTTGCTGAGTTTATCTGCCAGGTTTTTAAAGTGTTTCTTATCGCTGAGTAGAAATCCTTTCCAGCCCTTTTTGTCGGAATAATCGTGCAGCAGGCAAGCGCCTCGGGATCCCAGCGCGCCGTCTGAATAAACTTTGTAACCTCCAAAAGTGATGTTGCCCTTTGTAAAACGTCCTTTTCCAATCCACTTATCATAAGTAGCCGTATTATCCTCCAGCAGGGCAAAAATTTTCATCCTCAGGATTTCCTGCTCCTGAGCTTTTTCCAGGAGTCCAAAAGTATGTGCAGACATGCCACAATCGTGCAGCGAGGTCAGGCCGTACGAAAAGCATTCGTTCTGAAGTTCACCAAAATACCGGATGGCCAGTTCGTCCGAAATTTCAGGAATATATTTTTCAACCAAAAGCATCGCATTATCGATCAGGATTCCGGTAAGTTTACCGTTTACCTTCTCTATTTCGCCACCTTTAACATTGGTTTTAACAGTGATTCCGGAAATATCCAGTGCTTTCTGGTTTGCGATGGCTGCGTGGCCGTCTACCCTTTTCAGGTATACCGGACGGTTTGGAAACAGTTGGTCCAGTTTTGCTTTATCCGGAAATTCCTTTAAGGCCCAGTTATTCTGGTCCCAGCTGCGGCCGTAGAGCCATTCCATGGGCGCGATTTTGGCGTAATCGGTCATTCGCTGCAGGATCTCTTCCCAGGACTTGGTTCCCCAAAGTTCGCATTTCCATTTGTCGGTAGCGTAACCG
>CAYXUO010000096.1:0-7699 GCA_964468335.1 uncultured Chryseobacterium sp.
TAATTTGCGAAGGTACTAATTATCAAAGCCATGCCAAAACGAAACTTTTGATAATGCTTAAATTCTCACTATCTTCCAAATCGGGCTTTTCACTGCGAAGTCTGCATTAACTTAAATGATAAATTATGAAAATATCAGGTCTCAATCTGGATATCAGCTGGAAAAATAAGCAGGAGAACTTTACAAAGATTGCTGATGGGTTTAAAGATGTTGTTGCGGATATTTACCTTCTGCCGGAAATGTTTGCCACAGGTTTCTGCATGGAGCCGGCTGAGATTGCCGACCGGAACGGTGAATCATTGGAATGGATGAAGCAGTTTGCCCGGGAAAAAGACGCTGCCGTGTGCGGAAGCGTCTCGGTAGAAGATGCCGGTAATTACTATAACAGGATGTATTTTGTAAAACCCGACGGTTCGTGGGACAAGTATGACAAACGCCACCTCTTCTCTTTCTCTGGTGAAGAGAAGGTGTATACGGCCGGAAAGGACCGGGTCGTGGTAAACTATAAGGACTTCAGGATCTTGCTTCAGGTATGTTACGACCTTAGATTTCCAGTCTTTTCCCGGAATAACAGTGACTATGACCTGGCACTTTATGTAGCCAACTGGCCCGCGAAAAGGGTAGCGGCTTGGAAGCATCTCCTAAAAGCCCGTGCAATTGAAAATCTGGCCGGTGTTTTCGGCCTGAACCGCATAGGTACAGATGGTAATGAGCTTGCTTACACCGAAAGCTCACACGCTTTTTTCGCCGATGGTTCCGAACTGAGCAAAAAGGAAGGAAATATCGTTTCCGCGGAATTTGATCTTGCTGCGATTAAAGACTTCCGCAATCATTTCCGATTCCTTGATGACCGCGACACCTTCAGCATCGACAGTTAATTATCCCCGGCAAATTTATTCAGAAGTTCTGTTAGGGTATTGACATCGTGTACGCCGCTTTCTTTCCACAAAAGTTCGCCGTTCTTAAAAACGGCAAGTGTTGGCACGCCCCGAACACCATATTGAGCAGCGATGGCTGGATATTGGTCTACATCTATTTTGATGATTCTGGCAAGATCACCAATATTGTCTTTTACCGTTGTAAGCACGGAGGACTGCACTTTGCAGGGTCCGCACCAGGTAGCAAAAAAGTCTATGAGTACCGGCCGTTCGGATTGAATCAGTTCCTGAAATTTCTGTGACATGTTTTTACAGTTAAATGGATAAATCAATTTTCTTCTCAATCTCCTTAGGCTCTGGGAGTTCCAGTTCGGGAGTATCCTCATCTGAGAACTCATCGCGGTACACCTGGATTAATAGTACAGTCATGGACACCAAAATGGGTCCGAAAATGAGGCCCATAAAGCCGAAAAGGTTCATCCCCATAATAATACCGAATACAGTGTTGAGCGGATGTATATTCTCCAGTCTCTTTAGCAGCGTAAACCGCAGCACATTATCGGTTAACCCTACCACAATCATACAGTAGATTAACAGTCCAACTCCGCCTGTGGTGTCTCCTTCAGCAATCATGAAGATTCCTACAGGTACATATACCATAGCACCACCAACAATTGGAATCATGGAGGTTACAGCGGTAAGTGCAAACAGCAGCATAGGGCTGGGGGCACCGAAAATATAGTAACCGATAAGGGCTACCAGGCCTTGCCCAAGTGCTACTACAGGAATACCTACCGCATTCGCAATTACAAGTTTCCTGAATTTCTCCGAAATAAGATTAATGTTTGCCCTTTTCAGCGGTGTGGCCGAACCGATGAGTCTTTCAAAAAGTCTTGGCTTCTCCAGCATAAAATAAAGCATAAAGAACATGGAAAGCACAATAGACAGGGTGTTGAAGGTACTGCTTACCGCAGAGGTGGAGATTTTTCCCACATAATCCTTCACTTTGGTCAGGTTTTCCTTGCTTAGAATGTCAAACTTGGTACGTGAGTACACGAAGTCGTGGATCTTATCCAGGAAGACATTGAATTTCCGCATATATTCTTTGGAGTCACCCATTTTCTCAATGATCATATCGCCAATAAGATATACCGGGATTACCAGTACCACAACGCAGATCAGGATAATCAGTAAAGAAGACCATACCGGTTTCCATTCCCTCTCTTCCTGAAGATAGAAATTTAGCCGTCTGCACACGATGTACAGGGTAACAGCTCCCAGCAGTGATGGAATAAACAGGGCTAGGTTGGTCGCAATAAGTGCAACCAGCGCTGTGATGATAAGGATCAGGAAGATCTGTTTTATCTTCACACCGCTGATCTGTTGCTTTCTGTTAGACATTTCGGTAAGGTATTAAATGGCGCCAGCGAGATGCTGCCGCTCTTGTTGTTATATGAGGAAAGATATTTGAAATCTATTTGGACACGGTCTGGATTTCGCGCGGAACGCCAAAATAAGCGCAGTACACAGAATACATGGCTGCATAGAAAAATGGTGCCGTAACAAGAATTCCAATACCGCAGAAAATGACACCTGCTACCGTAATGATCAGTGAAATAAAACTCACGGCCAGGATAGTCCCGTAATTGGACCCAGCGGTGCGGAAGCTTTTTTTCAACGCGTCAATTGCGTTTGCATTTTCAAAAAGGATGAAGGGGATGCCCAGGAAGAAGAAAGGAATGATGAAAAATAAAGGAAGTACACAAAGCATAAAACCAATAATTACTGCGATTCCCATAAGCAAACCGAAAATGATATACTGTAAGGTATTCTGACGGAATCCGATGAAAAAATCGCCCAGCGAAACGGTCTGGCCTGTATTTGCGCGGTGCATGGCATACACATAGCCTGCATAGATGGGATACATCAGTAAGCTGAGGACTGCCGAAAGAAGCATACTTTCCAAATAGCCGGGAATTTCAAACATGCGTGTCATAAAACTGCCGTCAGCAAAAGAACCGTCTTTCATCAATTCTTCCATTTCCGCCTGGGTTTCCAGACTGTTATAGCCTACCAGTGGCCCTGTAATAGCTGAAATCAGGATGCTTGCTACAAAGGTTAGAAAAGTAACCAGAATACTCCATCCTATTATCTTTACATAATTATTGAAGGCATGACTGATGATGTCGCTGAAATTGCGTTGGGGCGCAGTGCCCTGCAATTCAAATTCGCTGAAGTTTTCCATAGTATTATTTTTAAGTATCTAAAATATCATTTTTTTTCCAAAAACCCCTACACTGCTTCCTCATGTTCTTTAAAGAGGGATGTGTAAAGCGCATAAATCATAGCAGTCGGAAAAGCCATGGTGAAAGGAAGGCCAATAAGAGTAAGCATCCCGGCGTATTTAAATACCATGGCCACTGCAAGACCTACCAGCATAGCAGGAAAAAAGTTTCGCCATACCCTGATATTGTAACGGAAAGTCTCGAATATTTTCTTGTTCATGAAGAACATCAGCGGCGCGGTAAATATAGTTATGGCAATCCAGACCGCGGCCAGAATAACCGTGGGTGCCATGTAAAGGAAAATCATAAACCAGAATACATAATAGCTGATGTAAATGAAGAAATTAACACCCATATAGCCTGCAAACAGATCATGCACTGTGAGTTTTTCGCCAAGATCCAGTTTCCGGTACATCTTCAGCAGTCCAAGGTTCAGGGGGTACAGGAAGATAAATGTACCGATGATAATCCATGAAAACGTAATGTAGTTTGGATTGGCTATAAGCACTTTCTGGGCGTCAGCATAGGTGGCGCCGGCTCTAACCATCTCAACCGTTTCCATGTAATCACTTAGAATTCCGTAATGTTCAGCAAAAAGGAACCACACAGTAATGAGTACGGACAGATAAATCAGGCTGAACATAATTTGGTAGACCAGCGTTTTGCTCCAATAGTAAAAAGCCTGTTTTAATATAAAGGAAAGATCATTTTTCTGTGTGTAATTCTGACTCATGAAGATTTTCAATTTTGTGCAAAGTAAGGGTAAAAAAAATTACTTTTGCCCCATGAAACCTCCTTTTCACCCTAATTTCGACAGAATGGATGCACTTTCCGAAAAGCGCATGCCATTTTTTTTTATTGTCGATTTTTTGATGCAGAATGTGGAGGTTTACACGATTCCGGATCTGGATAATAACGATATCAGCATCAGTTTTCCGAAGTTCAGGCACTACTGCTGTGAAGAGGCAGTTGAGGTATCTCTAAATATGCAGGCTTTTCCTGAAACCATCAGGGACTATCAGATAGGTTTTGAAACAGTTCAGGACAATCTGAAATTTGGAAATTCATACCTGATGAATTACACCCGGAAGACGGAGATTAAGGTAGACCGCACCTTAAGTGAGATTTTCAGTCTTGCTGAGGCCAAATACAAAGTTCTGTACAAAGACAAATTCGTCTTCTTTTCTCCTGAAACTTTCATTGAAATCGTTGATGACGGTATTTTTACCCATCCTATGAAGGGCACCATTGACGCTTCACTGCCCCACGCTGCTGAAGTACTGAAGAACGATATAAAGGAGAAGGCAGAGCATTATACTGTCATAGACCTTCTCCGTAATGACCTGAGCATGGTAGCAGACAATGTAAAACTGGACGAATTCCAAAGAATAGATTTCATAAAAACAAAACAGAAAAATCTGTACGCCATGAGCTCGGAGATTTCCGGCATAGTGAAGCCTGAGTTTAAAGGTAAGGTGGGCAGCATAATGAAAACACTTTTACCGGCCGGATCCATATTGGGTGCACCGAAACGCAAAACACTGGAAATTTTGCTTGAAGCAGAAAAATACGACCGCGGTTTCTATACAGGCGTCTGTGGCTGGTTCGACGGCAACAATCTGGATTCCTGCGTTATGATTAGGTTTATGGAGAAGGAAGATGATAAACTGTACTTCAAAAGCGGCGGCGGAATTACGCACTTAAGCAAGCTGGAAGATGAATATGAGGAAATGAAAAATAAGATTTATGTCCCTGTTCGTTGAAAGCATAAAGATCCGAAACGGTAAAATATTCCTTTTAGACCTCCATCAGGAAAGGGTAAACAGTACATTTTCCCATTTTGGTAAAGAAGGTAATTTAAATGTTGAAGAGATTTGCGCGGGTATCAGTTTCGCCGGTGAAGATCTGTTTAAACTGCGCATCATCTACAGTCTGGACAGATCTTATACTACTGAGCTGATTCCTTACTTCGCCTCAGAAATCAGTGATTTTTTGCTTGTGCTGAATAATAATGTTGAGTATACGTTTAAATCTAACAACCGAGATCAGTTTGACTTGATGAAAGGCAATGCAGATGGTGCGGAAATCATCATCCTTAAAGGTCACCATATCACCGATACTTCCTATTCCAATTTGATTTTTTTAAAAGATGACGAATGGTTTACGCCCTCAACATTCCTGCTGAATGGAGTGCAGCGCCGGAATCTGCTTACTTTGGGCAAGATTAAGGAAGTTGATATCATGGTGGATAACCTGAAAGATTATTCCCATTTTAAAATGATCAATGCATTGAATGATTTTGATGACGCTTTGACTTTTCCAATTTCCCGTATCCTTAATCTCCCCGACAATTCCAGCTCATCTGATCTTTAATCCGGTTAGGCCAGAAACTCAAAATAGCTTTTCAGTATTTCCGCATTCCCTATTTGTGAAGTGTCTACCTCCAGGATTTTTGGTTTGACGTCAGGATTGAAGAAATTATCCAGCACGCGCAACAGCGTATCTTCGTCATCCACTTTTGTATAAGCAAATCCAAAGTTTTTGGCTAAAAGCTCCGCGTTTCTTTGGTGTTTGGTTAGGATAAATTCATCCAGAGCATTTGTTGAACTCGGTCCAGGGATGATGCGGAAGATATCGCCGCCACCGTTGTTGAATACGATAATCCTTGTATAAGGCGGGATGTACTGGTTCCACAACCCGTTGATGTCATACAGGAAACTTACCTCGCCAGTAATAAGTAAAGTTGGACTTTCACTTCGCATCGCGTAACCCATCGCGGTAGAGGTGCAGCCGTCTATTCCACTGGTGCCACGGTTACAGTGAATCCGGAATTGGTGGAAGTTAAAAAGCTGCGCATAACGGATAGCAGAACTGTTGCTGATGTGCACGTGATAATTTTGAGGGATCTTTAGGGAAAGAATCTCAAAGAGCTTGAAATCGGAAAAGGGCACATTGGAACAAAACTCCAGATGCTTTGCATCGCGCTTATCTCTAAGCACATCCCACAGATTATAATAAGGCTGCGGCTCCAGTTTAACTATATTAAGTAACTTTCCGAAAAACATTTCCGCGCGGGTCTCCACCTTGTGTGTCAGCGCAAAATAAGTGTCCGGCTGCCACACCTCGTCAATATGCCAGTGACTTTGTGGGTGTGCCTTCCTCAGGAACTGCTTTACTTTTTTGGACACCACATTTTGCCCAACGGTTATCAGCAGGTCGGGTGCATATTTTTTATAGTCTTCCTCATCAAATTTAAAAACATAGCGGTCTATATGACTGAAGAACTTTTCATTTTCAAGGTTGGAGTTCACTTCTGTAAGCACTACCGCACTATGGTTTTTTACCAGTTGGTTCAGCTGCATCTGCAGTTCTTCACTGTAATCACGTGTTCCCACAAGTATCAGTACCCTGCGCGAAAGATTCCATTCTGCCACTAAAGCAGGAGGGAGGGCATACTTCTTAAGGTGCAGTGTTTTTTCTACAGACGGGTAAATCGGAAATTCCGGCACCAAATCGTAAAGTGGCTCAGCCAGTGGTATATTAATGTGCACCGGACCTTGCTTTTCAATACATATTTCAATGGCCTTCTTTATCAGACTGTAGTTTTCATCGTCTGCATTCTCCCGGTCATCCTCAAGAAGCTGGAAATCACCGTAGGAATGTTGATGGAAAATTTCTTTCTGGCGGATAGTCTGCCCATCAAAAATATCTACGAAATCCGAAGGCCGGTCTGCTGTAAGTACCAAAAGAGGAATGTTCTGATAAAAAGCTTCCGTAACCGCTGGGTAATAATTGGCTGCCGCAGACCCACTTGTACAGGTTACCGCTACGGGCATTTTCTCGCTCCTGGCCATCCCAAGTCCTACAAATCCGGCACTCCTTTCATCTACAATACTGTAGCAGTTGAAGCTGTCAGTCTCCGAAAAATGGATGGCCAGCGGTGCATTACGGGATCCCGGTGAAATCACGATATTATGGATTCCGTATTCCTTAAGGAGGTGGGCTAAAATCTGTATGCTGTGTTTGGAAGAGTATTGTTTCATTCGGAAAGGTGTCAACTGTTCAGTCACTGCGCGCAGGAGGCAGTGAATCTGTAGCCACGCAAATTTACTGATAATTAAAATTTAATAAATTAAATTCTTATAAATTTGCATCCAATACTTAATCTAAAAAACAATGAAACAGATTCCAAGTGTGGATTTGCGTGATTTCCTTTCGGGTGATCCGGAACGCAAGCAGAAATTTGTAAATGAAATCGGAGAAGCATACGAGGAAATCGGTTTTGTAGCTCTGAAGGGCCATTTCCTGGATGATAACCTGGTGAAAGATCTGTATGAGGAGGTTAAAAACTTCTTTGAACTACCGGTGGAAACCAAGCAGAAATATGAAATCCCCGGAATTGGCGGACAGCGCGGTTATGTAGGTTTCGGAAAAGAAACGGCCAAAGGTTTCAAAAAGGGCGACCTGAAGGAATTCTGGCATTTTGGGCAGTACCTGCAGGAGGGTTCAAAATACTCCTCAGTCTATCCGGATAAT
>CAYXUO010000097.1:0-7695 GCA_964468335.1 uncultured Chryseobacterium sp.
GCAAATATATATCAAATTAGCATAATGATGTATGTTTTTTGTCACGTTGGTTTACTATGGACTCTATTTTAGCCCAATACTGTTTTTATTTTCCGATATAAATTATATCTTTGCAGCTAATGAAAAGAACATTTCCATTAGACGATTTACACAAAGGCAGCGATGCCGGTAACTACCATATTTATTTTATTTAACGAAGTCCTTTTGGCTTCGTTTTTTTTTGACCTTAACTTACAGAACCATGCTTACAACCACAGACTTAACGGTAGAAAAGATCAACTCTTTACTGAAAACCGCGGAAGAATTTGCCGAGGGCAAAACACTTAAGGCGGTAGATGAAATTTATGTCTCCAACCTCTTTTTTGAAGACAGTACAAGGACCAAAACAAGTTTTGATATTGCGCAGCGCAGGTTGGGACTCCACGTAGTTCCTTTTGATGTGACTTCCAGTTCGGTAAACAAAGGAGAATCTCTTTATGATACGGTACGCACCCTGGAAAGTCTGGGTGTGAACCTGGCCGTAATACGTCACGGAAAAGACAAATATTACGACCAACTTAAAAATGTGAAGTTAACGGTGATCAACGGTGGCGACGGCAGTGGAAACCATCCTACACAAACCATCCTGGACCTGATGACCATTCATCAGGAATTCGGAAAGTTCAAGGGCCTGAAAGTGGGCATCGTGGGCGATGTGAAACACAGCCGTGTAGCCAATTCAAACGCTGAAGCCTTAAGGAAGATGGGTGCAAAAGTCTATTTTTCCGGTCCGGAAAAGTGGTTTGACGAGGGCACGATTATCAATGGTACCTATCTGCCCATAGACGACCTTGTAAAGGAAGTGGATGTTTTGATGCTGCTCCGCATCCAGCACGAAAGACATGGCGAAAAAATGAAAATTTCGCTGGAATCATATCATAAGAAATTCGGTCTCACCCTGGACCGCGAGAAAGCAATGAAGAAAGAAGCAATTATTATGCATCCGGCACCCATTAACAGAGGCGTTGAAATCGCAGATGAACTTGTGGAAAGTGTCCGCTCACGTATCTTTAAGCAAATGGAAAATGGTGTATATGCACGTATGGCAATCCTGAAAGAAGCGCTGGAAGAGAAAGGGTTTAAGTTTAGTTAAGAACCAAGAACCAAGAATCAAGAGCCAAGAGCCAAGATTCAGGATTTTGAATTTTTGATTTCGAATTATGGATTTTGAATTTTGCTCTGTGTCCTCGGTCCAGCCTTTGTGCACTTTGTGGTTAAGAAAGAATTAAGAGCCAGGAGCCAGGAATGAGGAGGCAAGAAATATTCACAGCGTTAGTGGGGTTGGAGATAGGTGGTAGAAAGTTACATAAGTATATTAAGACCAAAGAATAAGAAAATATTTAGCACGGAGTCTTGTATCTTGATTCTTGGCTCTAAAATCTAAAAAAAGAATGAAAAAGAAATTAATATTAGAATCAGGGGAGGTGTTTCACGGGACCGGTTTTGGGGCCAACCTGGAAACCGATGGCGAGGTAGTCTTCAACACCGGTATGACCGGTTATCAGGAGCTTATTTCCGATCCGTCCTATTGCGGACAGATTGTCTGCATGACCTATCCGCTCATCGGAAATTATGGTATTAACCGCGACGATTACGAAAGCATTGAACCAGCGATCAAAGGACTGATTGTTAAGGAGCTATGCGACCTGCCCTCCAACTTCCGTAACCAGCTTACCCTGGACGAGTTTTTCGCTAAGAAAAAGCTTTCCGGAATCAGCGGAATCGATACCCGCAGACTTACCCGCATCCTGAGAAGTAAGGGTGTTCTTAAAGGTAAGATTGTGAACGCTGATGCTGATGATAATTCAGTAATCGAAAGCCTGAAAAACACCATTTTCCCAACCGACCAGGTAGCTACTGTATCTACTAAAACAGCTTATGCAAGTCCCGGAAGAGGCTTGAATGTGGTACTGGTAGATTTCGGCTCGAAGTTGGGGATCCTTCGCGAGCTTACACAGCGTGACTGCGATGTTACTGTAGTTTCTCAGGACGTTACGGCCGAAGAAATACTCCTGATCAATCCGGACGGCGTGATGCTTTCCAACGGTCCCGGTGACCCGGAAGATGTTAAAGGTGCTTCAGAACTCATTAACGGACTGCTGGGTAAAGTTCCGATTTTCGGAATCTGCCTGGGCCACCAGCTTATCGCTTTGGCTTGCGGTGCAAAAACCTTCAAACTGAAATTCGGTCACCGTGGCGGAAACCATCCGGTGCTGGACCTTCAGAAAAATAAAGTGGCCATCACTTCCCAAAACCACGGTTATGCTGTAGATCAGGAATCGCTGAAGAACACCGACCTGGAGGAAACACATATCGCCCTGAACGACAGAACCAATGAAGGACTGAAACACAAAATTCACCCTTGCTTTTCCGTACAGTACCACCCCGAAGCCAGCCCCGGCCCGGAGGATGCCAATTATTTGTTTGATGAGTTCCTGGAATTAATGCATGGCTTTAAGAGCCAAGAGCCAAGAGCCAAGAATCAAGAATATGCATAATTTTGAGAGATTGGTTTTCTGGCAAAAGTCTATTGGCTTTGCAAAAAAGATTTATCTGACCTCGCAGAATATTCCTTCTGACGAAAAATTTGGTTTAATCTCTCAAATGAAACGCGCTGCAGTCTCAATTCCTTCAAATATAGCGGAGGGCTCGGGTAGGAACAGTGACAGGGAGTTCAACCATTTTCTGGCAATTTCACTTGGTTCTGCCTTTGAAATCCAGACACAACTGATCTTGGCCAAAGAACTTGAATTACTGAACGCAGAGACAGCCAATGAACTATTAAATGAGGTGTCCGAAATTCAAAAAATGATATACACCTTTAAAAATAACCTTCAATTAAAGTCTTGAATCTTGGTTCTTGGCTCTTGAATCTTAAATAAAATGAAAAGAAACGATATAAAAACAATCCTCGTTATCGGCTCCGGCCCAATCATCATCGGGCAGGCGGCAGAATTTGATTATGCCGGAACCCAAGCCTGTCTTGCCCTTAGGGAAGAAGGCTATAAGGTAATACTTATTAATTCCAACCCCGCCACCATTATGACGGACGTTGAAATTGCCGATAAAGTGTATATTGAGCCTATCTCACTCCCCTTCGTGAGCCACATCATCCGTAAGGAGCGTCCCGATGCGCTGCTGCCCACACTTGGTGGACAGACCGGACTCAATATGGCTGTAGAACTGGAGAATTCAGGCATACTTGAAGAATGTAAAGTTGAGGTGCTGGGAACCAAACTTTCAGCCATCAGTCAGGCCGAAGACCGTGACCTTTTCCGCGAATTGATGCGTGAACTTAACGAGCCTGTGCCGGATTCAGACATTGTAAATACCGTTCAGGGTGCGCTGGAATTTGCCCATAATATCGGCTATCCGGTAATCGTGAGGCCGGCCTTTACCATGGGTGGCACCGGCGGCGGAATCGCCCACAATGATGATGAACTGAAGGAAATCGCCAGTTTTGGACTTAAATATTCGCCGGTAACCCAGTGTCTGATTGAAAAATCAATCGCCGGTTTCAAGGAAATTGAATACGAGGTGATGCGCGATAAAAATGATAACGCAATCGTGGTCTGCAATATGGAGAACATCGATCCTGTAGGTGTTCACACCGGAGACTCCATTGTGGTGGCACCGTCGCAAACACTGTCAGACCGTGAATACCAGATGCTGAGGAATTCTTCCCTTAAAATCATCCGTGCGCTGGGTATTGAAGGAGGCTGTAATGTGCAGCTGGCTTTGGATCCGCATTCATTTGACTATTATATCATTGAGGTAAACCCAAGGGTTTCACGTTCATCGGCATTGGCGAGTAAGGCCACCGGTTATCCGATTGCCAAGATTGCGGCCAAGATCGCAGTTGGACTAACACTGGATGAGATTATGAACCCGGTGACCGGGAAAACCTACGCCTGTTTCGAACCGGCTCTGGATTACGTGGTGACGAAGTTCCCCAGGTTCCCTTTCGATAAATTTGAAACTGCGGACCGCCGACTTTCAACTCAAATGAAAGCTACGGGAGAGGTAATGGCCATCGGCAGAAACTTTGAAGAATCCCTGCAGAAAGCCATCCGTTCACTGGAAACAGGCCTCAGACATATCGGTCTGAAGACGAAACAGGCAGAAGCACTGACCGACGAGGAAATTGAAAGACGGATCCGCGTTTGCGACGATGAGCGACTTTTCATCATTGGCGATGCCTTACGAAGAGGTTACGACTGGGAACAGATCGTGGAGTGGAGCAAAATTGATAAGTTCTTTATCTGGAAAATCAAAAAACTGATCGACTTCGAAAAAACCATTGCCGATAATAAATTCAACACCGAAATCCTGCTTGAAGCAAAAAAGCTTGGCTTTGCCGATCTTCATATCGCCCATCTTTGGGATTCTGACCAGAAGGCTATCTTCGACTTCAGAAAGAACAATGGAGTGATGCCGGTGTACAAAATGGTGGATACCTGCGCAGCTGAATTTGAAAGTGCTACACCTTACTTTTACGGAACGTATGAAGAAGAGAACGAAAGCATCCCTTCCGACCGCGAGAAGGTGATTGTTCTTGGTTCGGGGCCGATCCGTATCGGTCAGGGGGTGGAGTTTGACTACGCTACAGTACACTCAGTATGGGCCATCAAGGAGATGGGCTACGAGGCCATTATCATCAACAACAATCCAGAGACTGTTTCAACAGACTTCTCTATATCCGATAAACTCTACTTTGAGCCGCTTACCGAAGAAGATGTAATGAACATCATTGAACTTGAAAAACCTAAAGGGGTAGTAGTACAGTTTGGCGGACAAACGGCAATTAACCTGGCTGATAAGTTAGCTGCTCACGGTGTTCAGATCCTCGGGACTTCACTGGAAGATCTGGACCGCGCCGAAAACCGTAACAAGTTTGAAGCTGCCCTGCAGGAAATGGGTATTCCGCAACCTTTGGGTAAGACCTGCTTCACAAAAGAAGAAGCGCTGGTGATTGCCAATGAAATCGGTTTCCCGGTTTTGGTAAGACCAAGTTATGTACTGGGCGGCCGGGCCATGGAAATTGTTTACGATGAGAAGGAACTGGATTATTACATGACCAACGCCGTAAAGGAAAACTCGGAGCACCCGATCCTCATCGACCGTTACCTTACCGGTAAGGAAGTTGAGGTGGATGCCATTTCAGATGGTGAAACGGTGGTGATTCCGGGGATTATGGAACATATTGAGAGGGCCGGTGTTCACTCCGGCGACTCCATTGCCGTGTACCCGCCACAGAATATCACCCAACAGCAGATTGACACGCTGGTGGATTATACCGAAAGACTGGCGCGCGGCCTTAATGTGATTGGCCTGATGAATATCCAGTTTGTTCTGGCAGATGGCGAAGTGTTCGTGATTGAGGTAAACCCAAGGTCGAGTAGAACGGTACCTTTCCTTTCCAAGATTACCGAAATCCCGATGGCCAATCTGGCTACGAAGGTCATCCTGGGTCAGAAACTGAAGGATTTAGGTTTTCAATCCGGCCTGGCACCGGTGAAGGAAGGAGTTTATGTAAAAGTTCCGGTATTCTCCTTCTCCAAACTGACCAAAGTGGACATCTCCCTGGGACCGGAGATGAAGTCTACAGGTGAAGTTATGGGTAAAGACACCACGCTGGAAAAGGCACTGTACAAAGGCCTCATCGGTTCCGGACGTAAGATGCCGCTGCATGGAGCGATTCTTTTCACCGTGGCCGACAAACATAAAGAGGAGGCATGCGAAGTGGCCAGACGTTTCCAGGAAATCGGCTTTAAGATCTGGGCCACCGAGGGAACGGCCAACTACTTTGAAGAACGTGGTGTGCGCACTAAGATTGGATACAAGATCGAGGAAAACCCGGAGATCAATCTCATCGACCTGATCCAGACCGGCAAGGTTCAGTACATCGTAAACACGATGACCAAAGGAAAACAGTCCGAAAGAGACGGATTCCAGATTCGCCGGACTTCGGTGGAGAACGGTGTGCCGTGTCTTACATCCATGGACACTGTAGAAGCCATTCTGAAGGTAATTGAAAGCATGAGCTTTAAGATGGAGAAGATGTAAATCTAATGAGATATATAAATCAGGACGCGCCCAACAGGGCGCGTTTTTTTGGTTGGAATGTTGGCGAAATAATTCACGAAAGGGAATTAATTAAATTCCCGTATGATACTTGTTTTGTATAATTAAAACTGAGGTGTTGGCCTGACGTTTCTCAAATTTGTAGATTGGTTAAATATTTATCGTAACTTTTTGTTACCAAATTTATATTTGAAACATTAGCTGAAAATCATAAGTCAATGCATTTAATATAAATTCCCCGGTAAATGTTAAGTTCAAGGTAGGCTGACCACAATATAAGATACTAAGCTTATTAACGAGAATAACTTTGCCAAAGTTCCAAACTTTGGCAAAGTTGAACTCTAATTGAAAGAAAGTTATGGACATTAGATTAGACAATCTGGAACCTGGATTCTTCTATCATATATTCAATCGCGGCATTAATGGTGGGGAGATATTTTTAAATGATGATAACAGGCTTTTCTTTCTCCAGAAAGTGTCATTATATCTTTTACCCGTAGCTGAGATTTATGCCTACTGTCTGATGCCTAACCATTTTCATTTGGTGATAAGAATAAAGGAGTGGACTGAAAACAACTTTGCCAAAGTTCCAAACTTTGGCAAAGTTGAGCAGGGTCTCCATGCAGAAAAGTCAATAGCAAGTAAACAGCTTGCTAAGCTGATCAGTAGTTACACGCAAGCTTTTAACAAGTACCACAATCGGCACGGAAGTATATTCGAAAGGCCTTTCAAAAGAAAGCGTATTACTTCGGAGGATCACCTTCGAAAAGCTATAGTATATATTCATAGAAATCCTATCAATATGGTCGAAAACATGGAGGAGTATCAATTTTCGTCCTATAGGAGAATCATCTCAGAATCAAAAACAGCAGTGCAGGCAGATGAGGTCCTTACATTATTTGGAACAGTCGACAATTTTAAATATCTCCATCGTTGCGAAAATGATTACGAAATATAACTTTGCCAAAGTTCGAAACTTTGGCAAAGTTGCGTGATCGCAGAATCTATCTTTCTGGCCAACTCAGCCACAGGTTGTGGCCAAAGCTTATGAACGGGCTGCAGAAATTAGTGCGGGTTAGGATAGGGTAGAAAGATTGCCCATCTGGATTGATAGACCGATTTGCGAATAACTTTGCCAAAGTTCGAAACTTTGGCAAAGTTTTAAGCCAGTAAAAAAACTCCGACTGAATGTGGTTCTCCTTTCCTGCGAAATTTTCTATCTTTAAAAAAAATATATCATGAAGAAACTATTAGTAAGCGCATTTCTTGTGGTCTCCCTTTCGGCGGCGGCGCAGTACAGCCTACCGGCAAAAAGTCCGAGACAGACAGTTGAGCAGCAGTTTTCAACATCAAAAATTACAGTGGATTATGGCAGGCCCGGCGTTAGAGGACGTAAAGTTTTAGGCGAACTTGTGCCTTACGGAAAGGTGTGGCGTGCCGGTGCCAACGGTGCTACCAAGGTAACTTTCGCACAGGCTGTAAATTTTGGCGGCAAAACAGTACCCGCCGGAACCTACGGTCTGTTTATAAACCCAACCGACAAGGAATGGAAAATCATTTTAAATAAAGATG
>CAYXUO010000098.1:0-7502 GCA_964468335.1 uncultured Chryseobacterium sp.
ACGACGGATTCATAGGTCCGGCTACGGGCACTTTTTTCATCCTGGCGTTCGTGACCCTGCTGGGAATGGATTTCCTGAAAGCCAATGCCAACGCAAAACTCATTAACCTGGCTACCAATGCCGGCTCCATCTGCCTCTTCCTTATAAAAGGTAAAATCATTTGGGCCATTGCCCTGCCCATGGCAGTCTGTAATGCTGCAGGAGGCCTGGTAGGTGCGCAGCTGGCCATCAGGAAAGGCAACCGGTTTATCCGTTATCTTTTTATTTTCATCCTTATCCTTTCCATTGGCAGGTTTGGGTATGAGGTGCTGGTGGTGGAATTTAATTGATTTAATTTTTAAAGTTGTAGCATTATTTATCATTTATTAACTTTATATAAAAATTAATATGATGGAAAGAAAAAAATATCAATTGCGGACTGAAACCTTGTTAGCCGTTTTCCTAGTTTTTATAAGTTCTTTACTTTTCAACTGTAATAATGATGACAACAATGATGATCAATATTATGTAAAATATGAAGTTAATAGCACAACTATATATAGTGGTGGTTCTCTCAATGTTATTGTGAATGATGTTCAAAATCAAAAAAGTACTTTTTCGATTGCTACAAAAAAACCTTGGGAGGTTACAATTGGTCCAGTGAATAAAGGATTTGAAACAAGTTTAAGCGTGTCTGAAATCGGAAATAATTACGGTCATTTGAGAATGCAGACCAAAATTTCCGTCAGTAAGAATAATGGTCCCTTTGCGGTAAAAAGGAATGATGACAGTACGGAACCACGAACTTCAGTCCAGACTTCCTACAAAATAGATTTTTAGGAACTTTACGGATCATGATCTATTAGAATTAAAAGAGGAGTATCTTTTTTACCTTAAATCCCTATGTTAAATAATATATTCGCGTTAAGGAATATGAGGTATATTGATGTAATTTTAAATCATTTATGACCTACCGCGAATCCTGATCAAAATTAATCAAGAGTACTACTGATTATCGGCCTAATATATTCAAAAAAACGTCTCCCAAAGGAGACGCTTCTATTTCATCAGATCAACTATCGATTAGTCCACCACCTTAATACCGCGGGCAAGCACACGGATTTCAGTTTGTGGTTCTGTAATCTTGGCGATATCCTCTTTACTAGTTCCGGAATCTTCAGCATAATGCTGCAGTTCCTTAACAGAAGTTGTTTTCTTTTCAGCATTTGCATGTAAAAGAACCGTTTTCCCTACCATTGACTGTGGCAAAAAGAAGGCATAATCCTTCATTTTTACAAAAAAGCGCGTGTCATTGTCTACGAGCGTTAACCAGCAGCCCTTTTTCTCGCAGACTTCGCTCACCTTAGCCTGGATAATGATATCGTCCAGCTTATCAGCCTTTTGCATTGCTTTTTTTATTCTACCGGTGCTGTACACATCGAATGTCTGCTCCTCGGTAACTCCGGACCCGTACTGCTGTCCTTTCACGGCTTCGGGAATATTCAGTTTCTGTTGCGCGCTGGCGGTAACTCCCATTACAGCGACCATTGTGGCCAATAATAACTTTTTCATGAATTTAAATTTAAATTATTTGGTGGGGAGGACCGGAGCCCTCATTTTATACTTATAACTGTGA
Organism: uncultured Chryseobacterium sp.; assembly: GCA_964468335.1. Lineage (GTDB taxonomy): Bacteria > Bacteroidota > Bacteroidia > Flavobacteriales > Weeksellaceae > Marnyiella. The sequence goes on from CAYXUO010000098.1 coordinate 1,616, forward strand.
AGCGAATTTAAGAAGTTTTCAATATCTACAAAATCTTCTTCAGAAAGATTTAAAGTGGTTAGCATTCCCGATTTTTTCGGAAACAGCGGATCCTGCTTATTGCCCTTTTCATCGGGCATTCCGGCATTATACATATTGAGCACACCGCGGATATTCGGGAAGAGTCCATTGTGCATATACGGCGCTGTATGACTTACTTCTCTTAAAGTTGGAGTCTTGAATTTGCCCACATCTTCCCTCTTCTTCGTAATTTCATAAAGACCGAGGTCCTGATATTCCCTTGCGAAGTAAGTAAGACCCAGGTTATGGAATCTCTGATCGGAAAAATAAGGAGTATTATGACAGTTGATGCAGTTGGCCTTGGTACGGAACAGGTGCAGTCCGCGAACTTCGGAATCAGAAAGCGCATTCTTCTGTCCGCTTACAAACTTATCAAAACGGCTGGGCGGACTCACCAGCGAGCGCTCAAAAGTGGCAATTGCCTTTACAATCCGGTCTTCATTGACCTTACTATCTCCAAAAGCTGCCTTGAAGAGGTCTTTATACCCTTCGATTTTCGCAATCCTGCGTACTGCCAGACGGCTGTGCATATTCATTTCCAGGGGATTCTCAATCGGAATTTTGGCCTGTGCTTCCAAATCCTTCGCGCGCCCATCCCAGAAAAGTTGGGTGGCATAGACAATATTGAGCACTGTGGGTGCATTACGTGTTCCGGTTTGCTTATCGTGGCCGAAAGAGACACGCCGGCCGTCGGCCCACATCATTTCAGGATCGTGGCAATTGGTACAGGAGATCTGTCCAGAACCGGAAAGGCGGGGATCAAAAAAAAGCATTTTTCCCAGCTCTTCCTTTTCCTTGGAATAGGGATTATCTTTTGGGAATACAGGTTGGGGAAGCGGACCGATATCCTGAAACCCTTCAATTGCCTCATCAAAAAGATGCGCCTGCGGCCAGCGGCTCGGATCGCCACTACCGTACAGCTCCCGAAGATCGATCGCAGAATAGGTGCGGCCGGCATTCTCCAGTCCGGAAAAAGAGTAAAGTATGCCCAATACGGCCAAAATAACAAGAAAGTATTTCATATCTATCCTCAAAAAAACCAGCCCAAAGCGATGGTATTTGTACTGTAGTTTATCCGGTCCTGTAACTGGAGTGCAAAGTTAGAAAAATTTCCTGATAGCATTTCTATACCGAAATAGGTGGGTTTGTTAAGCATATAGTATTCATATTTTCAATTAAAATCAGCAGATTTTAACTGTTCTGATGGCATAATTTCTGTTGCCTTTTCAGGCTAAAACAAATATAATGGAAAGACAAAAAACATACACCCTAATTACCGGCGGAAGTACCGGTATCGGGCTGGAACTGGCGAAATGTTTTGCCAAAGACGGCCACAATCTGATTATTGCAGCGCGGCATGAAGACGAACTTTCAAAGGCCGCCGCGGAATTGCGGGATATTGGCAATATTGACGTCATCACCATTTCGAAAGACCTTTTTGATATGGAGCAGGCCAAACAACTCCATGCGGAAATTACTGCCCGAAACCTGGTGGTAGACACATTAGTTAACAATGCCGGGCATGGTTGGTATGGAGAATTTAAAGACACCGAGTTGGAAATGGAACTCTCTATCATCCATCTTAACATCTGCAGCCTGGTTATTCTGACAAAACTCTTCCTAAAAGACATGATTGAAGCGGGCAGTGGAAAGATACTGAACACTTCTTCAATAGCCTCTAAATATCCGGGCGCATGGCAGTCGGTTTATCACGGTACTAAAGCTTTTGTACAGTCATTTACTGAAGCCCTGCGGTCAGAAGTTAAAGACCATGGCATTGTAGTAACCGCTCTCCTGCCAGGGCCTACTGACACAGATTTCTTCCGTAAAGCGCAAATGCTGGATTCAAAAATTGTGAAGGAAGGTAAATTAGCCGATCCTGCCGGGGTGGCGAAAGCGGGTTATAATGCTTTGATGGCAGACGATGACATGGTGATCGCGGGTTTAAAAAATAAACTCCAGGCTGCTTCCGCAGCTATTACTCCTGATGAGAAGCTGGCTGAGAAAAGTTATAAAGATCAGGCTCCAGCGGATGGCGAGGAACCTGCAAAGCAGTAGATTCTTATATTTACAATGAAATTCAGGGTATGCACCCTTAATTTCATCTTTAAAATAATTACAAACAGGTAATCTGTTCCTCAGTACCGAAATCAATAAAAATTCACACCGTTATGCCTCCGCCTCCGGCGGATTTTTTATGTCTAGCTGCATCGTCTTTAAATTAAAAATATCATGCTGACTCATCAGGTGCAGGGTCATATTCTCTATAGAAAGAGGAGCGCCGGTAACTACTTCTAACAGATTGCTTTTGGAGATCGTGCGGCCATCAAGGAGGATCGCCATTCCCGGACCTATAGCTTCCATCTTGTCTCGGTGAATAAGCAGGGCTGTATTTTCCTCCAGGCCAACCCCGAGTATGTTGGGGTTACTAACGACAACTTCAAAGAGCCGGGCAATGCGGCCCCTTACTATGAAATGAGTATCAAAAACAATATTATTAATCAGGCGCAGACCCGTGGTCGCAATGACCTCGCCTTTGTACGCCGCTTCTGTACTTCCACCTTCAATTATCATAATTTCCGAAGCGGCTGCTGCACCCGCAGAAGTCCCGGCATATAAAAAATCGGAATCTTCAAGTTTTTCAATAAGCAGGGCGTAAAATGCAGTACCTCCAATTGTGGAAGTCAGCGCTAGTTGAGATCCACCGGTAGCAAACACCGCATCCGCGTCCTTCAGACGTTTCAGTATTTTGGGATTCTCGGCGTCAGTGCGTGACTCCATGACTAAAACACCACAATTTTCTGCGCCAAGTTTAGCGAAGGCCTTTAAATAGTCCCGGCCCATTTCTTCCGGAATTGATGATGCTGACGTAATGATTTCTATACGTGAACGTTTTTTAAGACGTGATTCTGAAATGAAACGTTCTAGAATTGTTGTGTCTGAAAACCGGTCTCTGCTGCTTTTCTGATTTTCGGCACCACCTATTGCCAATACTTTTCCTTTCATATTTATACTGTTTAATTAATACACACTATAAACAGTGCTTACCTGTCCGTTACCGATTTGTTTATTACTTCGATGACATCCTTATAATTATCGCTGAGCGCCACAATATAATCGCCCTGCTGTGCAGTTGCCAGGGCATGCTTTATGGCTTCTTTTTCGTCTGGAATAAGATCAACTGTCACCTCCGTGTCTGCCTGCCTGATTCCCTGAACCATCAGCAGGTTCATTTCGTTTAAAGATCTTCCGCGCAGATCATTGTCCTGACGGACAATAATATGGTCAAAGCACCTGGCCGCGATTTCTGCCAATTCCAGGATGTCACAGTCCCTACGGTCGCCTACCCCTGCAATAATGCCTACTTTCCGGCGTCCGGTAATGTGGCTGAGATAATGCTGTACTTCCTTCATACCGTGAGGATTGTGAGCATAATCCACGAGGACAGAACAAGTACCGACCTGAAATAAATTCATCCGCCCAGGTGTCTGATCCGGCCCTGGCAGGAATGTTTTGAGCGCCGTCCTAATATGACCAGCACTAAAACCATAGCAAAATGCAGCGGCCACAGCGGCCAGTACGTTTGCAGTCATACACCGGGCAGTTCCGCACATTGTAAGCGGAATTTCTTTTACAGTGGCGATAATGGTGGACCGACGATTATGATGGACAACAACTTTTTCCTGCTCAACGGTTACTGCCCAACCACCGTCCTTAATATGTTGCCGGATAACTGCGTTCCTGCTGTCCAGAGCGAAGTACGCAATATTGCAGTCCAAGGTTTCGGCGACCCGGACACAGTGCTCATCTTCAGCATTAAGTATTGCCCAGCCGGACTTTTTTACACTCCGCAGCAAAGCAGCCTTCACTTCAGCGAGTTCTTCCAGTGTATTAATATTCCTAAGACCGAGATGATCTGCGGCGATATTGGTCAGAATGGCTACATCGCAATAGTCAAAGGCAAGACCGGAACGCAGCATTCCCCCACGCGCGGTTTCCAACACTGCGAAATCTACAAGGGGATCTGCAAGAATAGTGGAAGCACTTGATGGACCTGAGCAGTCGCCGCTCACAATCTTATGCCCGGAAATATAAATACCATCGGTAGTTGTATAGCCTGGCGAATATCCGACGGATTGACCCATGTGCGCCAGAAGTCTGGTAGTGGTGGTTTTACCGTTTGTACCTGTGACCGCAAAAATAGGTATTCGTATTTCGGATCCCGGAGGGTACAGCATATCTACCACTGCTGACGCAACATTACGTGGCTGACCAACGGAGGGTTTCAGATGCATACGGAAGCCAGGCGCAGCATTTACTTCAATTACAGCGCCCCCGTTATGTGACAGCGGTGCTTTAAGATCGGGAGCGATTATATCGATTCCGCATACATCGAGGCCAATCAGGGCCGCGATACGTTCTGCAATAAAACGGTTCTCCGAATGCACTTCATCGGTCACATCAGCGGCAATGCCGCCTGTACTGAGGTTGGCCGTTGATTTCAGATAAACAGTCTCCCCGGCGGGCACGACGGTATTCTCATTATATCCTTTTTGCTGCAGAATTTTCACAGTATCGCAGTCGAAGATGATTTTAGTCAATGCGGCTTCGTGTCCGTCTCCCCGTTCAGGCTGGCTGTTCACCTTGGTAATAAGCTGATGGACCGTAGAAGTCCCGTCGCCTCTAATGTGCGCTGGAATTCGTCGGGCTGCTGCCACTAATTTACCGTTCACGACCAGCAAACGGTGATCACGTCCCGCTATATAACGCTCCACAATAACCTCAGAACCAAATTTCTGCGCATAAAAAAATGCTTCATCTGCCCTTACTTCATCACTAATTTGAACAGAAACTCCTTTTCCATGGTTGGCTTTCATTGGTTTAATTACCAGAGGGAAACCTAAACAGGTTACAGCTTTGCGCAGATCATCCGGACTGCTGCAAACCTGCCCTTCGGGCACCGGTATTCCAGCGCTTTGGAGTATCTTTTTGGTTTCATACTTACTGTCAGCCAGCTCTACTGCCACACATGAGCTTTGACCGGTAATTGTGGCGCGGATAATCTGTTGATTCTTTCCGTAACCAAACAGGATTTTTGAACAGTCATTCATCCGTCGCCAAGGTATTCCACGACTTTCCGCTTCTTTTATTATACTTAGCGTACTGGGCCCCAACCCTGCCGTAGACTGAAGTTTTGCTAATGTACTGCCAGATAAGCTGCAGTACTTCGAACCGTTCAACTGCAGAGGATTTTGGGGTATATCCTCACCTTTTTTAGTCTGTATGGTATTAGATGTTTGATTCATGTTATAAAAAATAATTTATACATACATCTGCTGCTGAAAAACCCTGCACATTTGTAACTGGTATACGCATAAAACCAAATTACCGGGTAAAGACAAAGATCTCCGTTAACGGAAAAAGATCTATTGTAAACCCCTATGTTCTGGCTAACGGCCATCAAACAAAGTGCCAGCTCAAAGTTAAAAATATGCTCCTGGCCACTTATGCAAATAAAATAATTAGCGAGGGATTAGAAGTCTTCCGTATTTTTGCAGACATGAAAATCATCTCTTACAACGTGAACGGTATCCGCGCGGCTTTTACCAAAGATTTCCTGGGTTGGCTGAAAGTTGCGGATCCTGATATCATCTGCATACAGGAAAGCAAAGCGGGTAATGACCAAATAGATATTGAAAGTTTGGAAAAGCTGGGTTATCACAGTTACTGGCACTGTGCGCAGCGCAAAGGATATTCCGGAGTTGGCATTGCTTCGAAAATAAAACCGAAGCACGTAGAGTATGGTTGTGGAATCGAGCATTATGAT
>CAYXUO010000099.1:0-7496 GCA_964468335.1 uncultured Chryseobacterium sp.
ATCTTGAGGGGGTGGTTTCCTATGGATGTGCTGGTTCGAGTCCAGTCGCAGGCACAGATGAAAAAATGACGGTATTCCGTTTAAATTACAGACCGACCTGGTAGCTCAGCTGGTAGAGCAATACACTTTTAATGTATGGGTCCTGGGTTCGAGCCCCAGCCAGGTCACAGATTTGCTGCAAAGTAAATTTTTTTCATATTAATATTTTGTGATTTGGTGTTCAAAAGCCTTCCTAACGGGAGGCTTTTGATATTTATGGATACTTCTAATCCAGATGCAGATTGTCTATGAGGCGTACGCTGCCCACAAAAACTACCAGAAATGCCCGGTAAGATCTGTCCTTATAAAAGAAGTCAGTTTCCTGAAGCGTCTCTTCATCAGCAATCATAAAATATTCCATAACCATTCCCGGAGTATTGTTGAAGATTTCAGTTACACGGCTGTTAATTTCAGGAACACTCACTAGCCGGAACCAGTCATTCACTTTGAGTAAGGTATCATAGATCACTGCCGCGGCCTGGCGTTGCCCGGGTGTCAGCCTGGCATTCCGGGAGCTCATCGCCAGCCCGCCCGGCAGCCTTTGGGTAGGGATGCCTTTAATGCTGACCGGCAGGCCTGTTTGCCTCACTAAATTCCTTACAATGGCCAGCTGCTGAAAATCTTTTTCACCGAAATAAGCATTATCAGGCTGAACCTGCCGCAGGAGTTCTTCCACCACCGTACCCACACCGTCAAAATGTCCCGGACGGGAAGCGCCCTCCATTTGGTCCTCCAGGCCGTCAAACGAGTAGCGTTTGCTGTTTACGCCATCGGGATATATATCCACTGCTTCCGGCAGGTATACCGCATGCACATAACCGGACTCTTTCAGTTTTTTAAGGTCTGAATCCAGTGTTCGCGGATATTTACTTAGGTCTTCCGCATTGTTAAACTGGGTGGGATTTACAAATATGGAAGATAGTACCAAATCGTTTTCTTGGGCAGCTGCCTCGTAAAGTGAAATATGTCCCGCATGAAGCGCCCCCATGGTGGGTGCAAAACCGATTACTTTTCCCATTTCCCTGTTCCGCTCAACATATGATGTAAGCAGTGATTTGCTTCTGAAGATCTCCATAGTTTTTAGTGTGGCGGTAAAATTATAAAATAATTGGAAAATTGAAGTAGTCTGCCCTTCATATTTGAATCTGCCTTAATTAAAAGGGCAGAACTGTATTAATATGTGTTAATAAAAATGTTTTAACTCAGAAATTTGTAAATTTGCAGAATAACGTGTTTTGAAATTACTCAACACACATACGAAAAGAAATTATGCCCAATCAGAAAATTTTGTACATTACTACCGAAATGTCTCCTTATCAGGAAGATAGCAGTATAGCGGCTATGGCCAGCAAAATGGCACTTAAGATGCATGGTGCCGGAAACGATGTACGGGTGTTTATGCCCAGGTTTGGAATCATCAGCGAAAGAAAGTTTCAGCTTCATGAAGTTATCCGGCTGTCCGGTATGAACATCATTATAAACGATTTAGACCAGCCTCTGATCATCAAGGTAGCCTCGCTGCCCGGCGAAAGACTGCAGGTGTACTTTATTGATAATGAAGAATACTTTAAGAGAAAGACTTTTTATAAAGATGATGAAGGACAGAATTACGGAGATAATGGCGAGAGAGCGATCTTCTTCGCACGCGGCGTAATTGAGACCATTAAAAAACTCAACTGGGTTCCGGATGTCATTCACCTGAACGGATGGATGTCTTCTATGATTCCGATCTACTTAAAGACCTATTATAAGAACGACAACTATTTTAAAGATACCAAAATAGTGATGTCCCTTTATAATGAGGAAAACCTCCCACTGGAAAATGATCTGGCCGAGAAGCTTAAGTTTGACAGTATTAAAGATTTCGATAAGGTGGATTCACCAGCCTTCAGGGATGTGGTAGTAGAGAGCATGAAGTATGTGGACATGGTGATTAAGGGCGATGAGTTTCTGGATGCAGAACTCAACCAAGCTTTTATAGATACAAAAACCGAAAAATCTGAATATCTGGATTCGCAGTCCATTGAAAATATATATTAAACCTGAATTTGATGATAAGTACTATTAAAAACATTACAAAAATCGCTTCTGTAATTGCTTTCGGAAGTGTTTTTTTATATAGCTGTGAGCCTGAAGCAGATAATCTGGGCGAGCAACTCTTTTCCGGAGCCCAACTTAATGAAGAGAGCTTTGATATTATAGCCTACAACATAAATAATAATGACAGCATCCGTACTGATGCTTCAGAACTCAGTCTGGCTCCCCTGGGTGCTTTTGCTGAATCCGCATTTGGAATGCAGAAAGCAGCTTATGTATCACAGGTGAGACCAATGGAATATGATCCGGTATTTGGCGCTAATGCAGTTGTAGATTCTGCTGTACTGGTTATCAGACCACTTTATGCATCAGATTCTTCTACAGTAACCACTGATGAGAATTTTGTTTATTCAGAGCAGAATATTCCTGCCAAGAAAGTAATTACATCCTATCCGGTATTAAAATACGGCAAGCAGAAAAGGGATTTAACGCTGCGTGTACATGAGGTTACCGAATTTCTGGGTGGTGCGGAACAGATGACTTTCTCCAACCGTAACGTTACCTATGGCACCGAGCTTGGCTCGAAGCTGTTTAAAGGTAAGATCAGTTCATCTGTAATCACCAAAGATTCCGATAACACTAACCTGTGGACCAATGACCCAAGTCTCAGGATTCCCCTGAGTACTTCTTTCTTCCAGCAGAAAATTGTTGATATGGAAGGTTCGGCAGACCTTAAGGATGCCGCAAGCTTCATCAGATATTTTCGTGGTCTGAGGATTTCGGTTGATGAAAATGACGGCTATATTTTCAGGTTTACACCTAACAATGCCGAGATCATTCTTTATTATAAATATGACAAAATTGAAAACGGTGCGACTACGCGTCCGCAACTGACCAAGAAATTCACGCTTGGCGATCCTAACGTACGTTTCGGGCAGTATACTTATAACAGAACCGATGCGCCGGTAAGTGCTGCGCTTGCGGCTACCAATCCTGTATCAGGGGATTCCAGGCTGTTTATCCAGGGTATGGGAGGTCCCGGATTTGGATTCAGAATTCCTGATTCTGAAATTGCTGTCCTGAAGGAGAAATTCAGCAAGGACAAAATTGGAATTATGGGTGCTAAAATCCGTGTTTACACAGACGAAACGGTATGGAACAATGACTACGACAAACCATCGGCACTTGTCTTCCTGCAAAAAGATGCCACAGGGTACCTGCCGGAGGTGAGCGCACTGTCTGCAATTTCAAACTTCAGTCTCGTAAGTGCATTCGACCTGAAAAAAAATCCGGCTTACTATGAGTTCACTGTAACCAAGTCGCTAAAGGATATAATAGAGTCTGAAGCGGCTAACAAAGACTTTGTTGTGAATGTTGGAGCTTTCAAATCCAATGAAGCTAACCAACTGATGGGTTACAAAGCAGATACAAGGTCGTTTGTGCCAAACAGAGTTGTACTCGTAGGAACCGACGCTGCACGTGCCAACAGAATCCAGCTCAAAGTAATTTACGGAACCAAATAATAAAAAAAACTTATAACTATGTGTGGAATTGTAGGATATACAGGATTTCAGGACGCTTATTCTGTAGTAATCAACGGTTTGCGGAGACTTGAATATAGAGGATATGACAGCGCAGGAATTGTGCTGGATGGAGATTCATCATTTAAGATGGCGAAGACCAAAGGCAAAGTAGATGACCTTGTAGCAGTCTCTGAAGATCTTAAAGGTACCGCCACTATTGGTATGGGGCATACCCGTTGGGCTACACATGGAGTACCCAGTGACAGAAACAGTCATCCTCATCTTTCAAATAACGGTAAAATTGCACTTGTTCATAACGGGATCATTGAGAATTATGATACCATCAAAACTATGCTTACGGAGAAAGGTTTTGTGTTCCATTCCGAGACCGACACCGAAGTCCTGGTTAACCTGATCCAGTATTTTATGGATGTGGATGCATCTATCGATTTTCCTACTGCCGTGCGTTATGCACTGAACGAGGTGTATGGTGCCTATGCAATTACAGTAATGCACGATGATTTTCCTGGTGTACTGGTTGTAGGCCGTCTGGGATCTCCACTTGCCATCGGTCTTGGTGATAAGGAATACTTTATCGCCTCAGATGCTTCACCATTTGTTGAATTTACAAAAGATGCCATTTATCTGGAGGAAGGTCATATGGCTACAATTTCACTTGAGAACGGCGTAGATATCAGGTCAATTACTGATAATGTAAAGATTGTACCGGCCATTCAGGAGCTGAAGCTTAGTCTGGAGCAGATTGAAAAGGGCGGTTACGAGCATTTCATGCTAAAGGAGATTTTTGAACAGCCAAAATCTGTTCATGATACAATGCGTGGAAGACTTTTGGTGGAAGAAGGCATTATAAAGATGGCCGGTATTTTTGACCATCTGGAAAGATTTAACAACGCAGGCAGAATTATTATCATCGCATGCGGTACCTCATGGCATGCAGGTCTGATTGGTGAATACCTGATTGAAGAGTTCGCAAGAGTGAATGTGGAGGTAGAATATGCATCAGAATTCAGATACCGTAATCCAATCATCACTGAAAAGGATGTCGTGATAGCCATTTCGCAGTCAGGCGAAACTGCTGATACAATGGCCGCACTGAAACTCGCAAAAGAAAAAGGAGCCTTTATCTATGGAATCTGTAATGTTGTGGATTCTTCCATTGCACGTATCACAGATGCCGGTTCCTACACTCATGCCGGTCCCGAAATAGGGGTTGCCTCAACCAAGGCATTTACCGCACAGCTTACGGTGTTATCCCTAATCGCTCTGAAACTGGGCAAACACAACGGCGCACTTAGTAACTCCGAATTTATGAGCCTGATTACTGAGCTCGATCTTCTGCCGAAGAAAATTGAAGAAGCACTGCAGAGTACTCATGAAATTACAAAGGAAATTGCTAAAGATTTTATAGAGACGCAAAACTTCCTGTATCTTGGCCGCGGATATAATTTTCCGTCAGCGCTGGAAGGAGCTCTTAAACTGAAAGAAATTTCCTATATCCATGCAGAAGGGTATCCCGCAGCTGAAATGAAGCACGGACCTATTGCACTTATTGACGAGAATATGCCTATTGTAATCATCGCTCCTAAGAAAGGTCATTATGACAAACTGGTAAGCAATGTTCAGGAGATAAAAGCAAGAAAAGGAAAGGTGATTGCCGTTGTAAACAAAGGTGATGAGCAGATCAGGGCACTTGCCGATTATGTGATCGAGATCCCCGAAACTTCGGAATGTTTCTCTCCAATTATAGCTGCAGTCCCTTTGCAACTGTTGGCTTACTATATCGCAGTATACAGAGGAGCCAATGTGGATCAACCCAGAAACCTGGCAAAATCAGTAACTGTTGAATAAAAACAGGGCAAACAAAATATTCTAAGATTTTTTTCGTTTTTCAAAAAAAATCTTAAAAGTTTCTTAAAAAAATTATATATTTACGGCTTAATTATAAAAATTAACATGAAAAGGATATTTCTTTTATTATTATCAGCGTCAGCAGTATCTGCAACGGTATCTTGTTCAGGCGGGGGAAGCTCTGCGGGTAAACCGGGAACAAAAGGAGAATTGATACCAAAGGAAAGATCAAGAAGTTTTGTTGCACAAAGACCTTACGGAATGGTATCCATTCCTTCAGGATCATTTGTTGTAGGTCTTGCAGATCAGGATATGACCAACCAACCTGAAAAAGCACAACTAAGAACAGTAACAGTATCTTCGTTCTTTATGGATGAAGCAGAAACAACCAATGCGGAATACCGCGTATTCATTAACTATGTACGTGACTCTATCGCAAGATCCCTTTTGGCAGAAGCTGCAGGTGAAGGCGGTGACGGAAGCGGAAGAGGTGAGAGCATCGGCGATTACGCTTATCAGGCTTACCAGGAAGATGAAGAGATGACTCCTTACCAGGAATGGCAGGAATCTCAGGGTGGCAGAGACGAATCCGGTTACGATGCCAACAAAAAACTTGACTGGAGTATTCCTTTGCATTGGAGCACAGCAAAATATCCTGATGTTGAGTATGCAGAAGTGTTAGAATCAATGTACTTGCCGGCTTCTCAAAGAGTTGGTAACCAAAGGGTGATTGATGCTTCCAAATTGAGATATTCTTATGTATGGGAAGATCATAACACTGCAATTGCTGAGAATGCAAGAGGTGCTAATTTCCTGAAAAGAGAAAGTCTTGCTATTTACCCGGATACCACTGTGTGGGTTAGAGACTTCCATTATTCTTATAATGAGCCATTATTCGAACAGTACTTCTGGCACAACTCCTATAAGGATTATCCGATTGTTGGTGTAACCTGGGATCAGGCAAGAGCTTACTGTGATTTCCGCTCCAAGCTGAAAACAGATTATAACGAAAGCCTTAAGAGAAAGAAACAAAGACCAATGAAATTCCGTTTGCCAACTGAGCAGGAGTGGGAATATGCAGCAAGAGGCGGTCTGGAAAATGCTCCTTTCCCATGGGGCGGTCCTTATCTGATGGATGACAGAGCTTGTTACCTGGCAAACTTCAAGCCAAAAAGAGGTAGCTATATTGAAGATGATAAGTTAGGAACATATACTTATACTGCACCGGTGAAGAAATTCAGAAAGAACGGTTACGGTCTGTTTGATATGTCAGGAAACGTTTCCGAATGGACAGTATCAGACTTTAACAATTCATCTTACGGATTCTCCAACACCCTTAACCCAACAACCAAAGGTACTGCAGATACAAGAAAGTCTGTACGTGGCGGATCCTGGAAAGATATAGGCGCAATGCTTATGGTAGGAGCCAGAGATTGGGAAAGAAAAGATTCAGCAAGAAGCTACATCGGTTTCAGAACTGTACAGGATATCCCGGAATCTGCGGTAAAGCCAAAAAGAAGAACAAACTAATAATTAATTGATTTCTAATATTAAAAAAGTAAAATAATGATCGGAAGAGTTTTCGGAACAAAGGACGGTATATATAACTTTGTCTATTCATTTGGTGCCGCCATCGTAATCTTAGGTGCGTGGTTGAAAATTACCCACCTTAGCTTCGGACCAATTACGGGAAATGTTGCCCTAACGGTTGGTCTTGTAACAGAAGCTATCATCTTCGTAATTTTCGCCTTCGACCCTCCTAAGTCAGAGGAAAGTTATGCCTGGGAAAATGTTTACCCTGAACTGCTGGACAAGCATGCTAAGCCTAATCCGCTGCACGCTAATGTAGCTCTTGGAAGTAAGCAGGATATGATGCTGGATATGGAAAACTCCCTTAGCAGCAAGCTTGATAAGATGCTGGAAGAGGCCAGACTTGATGTAGGACTTTTTGAGAGATTGAGAACAGGAATTGATAAGTTCTCTAGTTCTGTAGACCAGATAAATCAAACTGTTGACGTTTCTGCATCT
>CAYXUO010000100.1:0-7364 GCA_964468335.1 uncultured Chryseobacterium sp.
GGATTTGCTGATTATCGGAGCCGGACCTACAGGACTTTTTACTGTGTTCGAAGCTGGTTTGCTAAAGATAAAGTGCCACATTATTGATGCTCTGCCCCAGGCCGGCGGTCAGCTTCAGGAGTTGTATCCAAAGAAACCTATATTCGATATCCCGGGTTATCCCACCATCAATGCCGGTGAGCTTGTAGATAACCTTATGGAACAGATCAAGCAGTTCCAGCCCGGCTTCACATTGGCTGAAACAGCAGAAACACTAACGAAAATTGATGACGATTGGTTTGAAGTGGTGACCAACAAAGGCACAGTACACAGAGCAAGAGCTGTGGCTATAGCCGGTGGGTTGGGAACTTTTTCGCCGCGTAAGCCGGAACATCTTGAAAATCTTGCCAAATTTGAAGAAAACGGTGTGGAGTATTTTGTTAAAGAGCCTGAGCATTTCCGGAATAAGAAGGTAGTTATTGCCGGTGGGGGCGACTCTGCCCTGGACTGGAGTATCTTCCTGAGCAATGTGGCCAGTGAGGTAACGCTCATTCACAGACGTAACGAATTTCGCGGCGCGTTGGACTCTGTAGAGAAGGTACAGGCACTGAAAGATGCCGGCAAACTGAAACTGATCACTCCTGCGGAAGTTACCTCATTACATGGCGATACACATCTGCAATCCATTACAGTTGATGCCGGTGGCGAAATCCGTGAGATCGAGACCGATTTCTTTATCCCATTATTCGGACTTACGCCAAAGCTGGGCGATTTGGCTAACTGGGGACTGGAAATTGAGAAAAACGCCATTAAAGTAAATAACGCACTGGACTATCAGACCAATATTGAAGGGGTGTACGCCATAGGGGACATCAATACCTATCCGGGTAAACTTAAACTTATCCTTTGCGGTTTCCACGAAGCCACACTGATGTGCCAGAGTGTGTACAACCGTATGAATCCGGGTAAGAAATTCGTCCTGAAATACACAACGGTGAGTGGTGTTGACGGTTTCGACGGCAGCCGCAAGGAAGCGGAAAAGGCCGTGGTGAAGAAAATCGATTAAAGTCTTTAAAATTAACAGGAATCCAGGATGTCTGATATCAACATAAAAATTACCGACCGCGAAGGTATTACGCACGATATTGCTGCGCCCACGGATATGTCCATGAATCTTATGGAGGTTATCCGCGCTTACGAACTTGCCGAAGAAGGCACTATCGGTGTTTGCGGCGGTATGGCGATGTGTGCCTCCTGCCAGGTATATGTACTGAATAACGCGGACAAGCTGCCGGAAATGGGTGATGAAGAAGATGCCATGCTGGGCGAAGCTTTCCATGTGCAGGACAACTCGCGATTGGGTTGCCAGATCCATATCAGCGAGGAAATAGAAGCTTTGGAAGTAGAAATAGCACCTTACCCTTAATTTGACTTAAATAGATTCAACAGCGCCCGGATATATCCGGGCGCTTCTTTATTCCCTAGTATAACCATGAGCAGTTGGTGTAAAAAACACATAAATATCCCATGTTTTTCGGATTTGTGTGGCTGTTAGCCATAAGGATATTCGGAATAGTAAAATAATATCTTTACATTTACATTCATATATGAGCACTGGATATTTTGGCAGTAACATTCACGAACTTGCGGTTTTTTACAATACTGAGAATTTCTACAGTGCAGAGACTAAATTTTCCCAATTACCGAATATAGAATTCTCCGGTTTGCGTAACTGGGACCAGTTCCGTTTTCAGAATAAACTGCAGAAAATTGCACAGGTATTTCAGTTGATCCGCGACAAACATGGCGTCTTGCCTATGGTAATCGGCCTGGCTGAAATACAGGGTGAGGGGGTGCTTCAGGAACTTATTTCACAACCCATTTTTGAAGAGCAGTTCAACTTTGTACACTATGAATCCATGGATGAACGTGGTGTAGATGTAGCACTGATTTATGATAAATCTAAAGTTGAGGTCATTTCAAGTGAACCGATCAGCTATTTCTTTGAGATAGACGGGACCGAACCTGAAAAATATGATACTACCAGAGATGTCCTTCACGTAAAACTGAAGTACGGCATTTCCACGGTGAATGTCTTTGTATTCCATTTGCCTTCCAAAAGGGAAAAGGACGTCAACAAACCCCGGCGGGATACAATTCTGACGGACATCCGGGAGCGGATTGTTCAACTTAACACAATGGGCGAAGCAGTATTGCTTATGGGTGATTTCAATGAAAATCCGGATGAGGAAAACCTGAAGAACATCACCTATGGCAGCAATAATGAAAAGATACTGTCCAATCCTTTTGTGGACCTCTTTCTGAATGGTAAATTTTCCACATTTCACCGGCAATTTGGCTTGCTTTTTGACCAAATGCTTATTTCTGATGATTTTTTTAAACAAAGTGCATCATTGCTGTACGAAAACGCAGAGGTATTTGATCATCCGAAATTAAAAAGCTGGGACAGGAAATTTGAAGGAAGGCCGTTCCGCACATTTGTAGGTTCAAGGTACCTCGGGGGTTACAGTGATCATTTTCCCGTGCTGCTTAAATTCCGCAAAAATTAACAAAAATTGAAAAAAATAGTATGAAAAATGCAACCAATATCGGCTACCTGCTGGATGCTATCGACAAGAAAATAATTCATATGCTTATGGATAATGCCAAAACATCACTTGCACACATCGCAAAAAATGTAGGCATTTCTACTACGGCTGTTCATCAGCGTATAAAAAAGTTGGAGCAGGCGGGAGTAATTGAAAATTCAATTTCATTCCTCAATGCCCGTAAAATCGGATATAAAGTGGTCGCCTATATTGGTGTTTTCCTGGAGCAACCCAACCAATATCCGGATGTGGTAAAAGCGCTTAAAGAGGTTAATGAGGTTGTGGAAGCTCATTACACCACCGGAAACTATACCGTTTTCCTGAAGGTCCTGTGCACGGACAATGATCACCTGATGGAAATCCTGAACAAACTTCAAAAACTGAAAGGCGTTACCAGAACGGAGACTTTCATTTCGCTGGAACAGAGCATTGGCCGACAGCTCAAAGTGTGATATTTTAATGAATTTTAGCTGAAGATAAATGGAAATTAATAAGTATCTGGACTCAACTTATCTGAAGACTCCCGAACAGTCGGGGCTTTCTGAAAAGGAAACACTTGAAACCGTCCTTTCTCTGGTGGATGAGGCAGTTTCAAATAATATTTTCGCTGTCATGATTCGCCCGGATTATGTGAAACCGGTTAAAGAATATATTTCTGATAAAACGACGGACGTAAAGGTGGGTACGGTGATCGGATTTCACGAAGGTACCAACGCCACAGAAGCAAAACTGGCTGAAGCTCAAAAAGCAATTGAAGACGGTGCGGATGAACTGGATTTCGTGATCAACTATGAAGCTTACAAAAAAGGTCAACTTGATCTTGTCGAAGATGAGGTAGTTCTATGCACCCGACTCTGTCTGGAAAATAATAAAGTAGCTAAGTGGATTATTGAAATTGCCGCGCTTACCGACGCCCAGGTAGCAGAAATTACTGCCCTGATTGCAAAATGGGTGGGTCAAAACTTCCCCGGAAAGGAAGAACAGGTCTTTGTGAAATCCTCCACAGGATTCTATGTTACAGAAGGGGGTAAACCAAACGGTGCCACTTTTGAAGGAATAAGAATAATGCTGGACCATGCCGGTAAACTTCCTGTAAAAGCCGCCGGCGGTGTACGCTCTCCCGAAGATGCCGAAAAGATGATCGGTATGGGGGTGAAGCGAATCGGTACTTCTTCAGCTTTGGCTTTGCTTAAAAACTCCGAAAGATCTGCAGATTATTAAATAATATCTGTGTGAATAAAAAAAATGAACCCACAGAAAAATCTGCGGGTTTAATATTTTATGAAAACTGATGCTCTCTGTAAAAATTGCTGGCTTCCTCAATTACACCATCCATTTCTTCCAAAGTGAAAACCTCTAAAAATTTCCTTCTGAAATCCTTGAAATGGGGGATGCCGCGGAAGTAATTGCTATAGTGCTGCCTCATTTCTATAAGTCCCAGACGTTCGCCTTTCCACTCAGCGCTCCATTCCGCATGCTGACGGACCGCCAGAAGCCGGTCTTCAATGGTGGGTTCCGGTAAATGTTCACCGGTGGCAAAGAAATGTTTTATTTCGTTAAAAATCCAGGGATAACCAATGGCGCCACGTCCTATCATAATACCGTCGCAGTCGTATTTTGTTCTGTATTCCAGTGCTTTTTCCGCCGAATCGACATCACCATTGCCAAAGATTGGAATTTCAATATTCGGGTTGTTCTTTACTTTGGAAATATAGTCCCAGTCGGCCTGGCCTTTATACATCTGTGCGCGTGTTCTGGCATGGATCGTAAGGGCCTTGATTCCGGTTTCCTGCAGCCTTTCCGCCACCTCCATAATATTGATGGTTTCGGTGTCCCACCCCAAACGTGTTTTCACGGTTACCGGTAAATGTGTGGAATTCACCACCGCTTTGGTCAGGCGGATCATCAGGTCAATGTCTTTCAGTACGCCGGCGCCGGCACCTTTGCATACGACTTTCTTCACGGGGCAGCCGAAGTTGATATCCACCAAATCGGGATTTACGGTTTCCACGATCTTAGCCGAAAGGGCCATGGCCTCTTCATCACCACCAAAAATCTGGATGCCCACAGGTCTCTCATAATCAAATATATCCAGCTTTTTACGGCTTTTCATGGCATCACGGATCAGGCCTTCCGACGAGATAAATTCAGAGTACATCATATCCGCGCCATGCATTTTGCAGAGCCGGCGGAAGGGTGGGTCCGAAACATCTTCCATAGGAGCCAAAAGCAGGGGGAAATCCGGGAGTTCAATGTTGCCAATTTTAACCATTCTGCAAAGATAAGGAATTGGTTCATTTGGTGTAAAGGTGTAATGGCGTTGCGGGTGAAATCGTAAAGTTGTAAAGTTGGAAGGCTTAAAAGATGTTCAGGTGTAAAGTTGTGAAATCGTGAAGCATTGGGTGTAAAAGTTGTTTAGTTGATTAGCGCCAGGGGCAAACTGCTGGTCGTGAAGTGGTCTTGGAGAGCGATTAAACATCATTGCGACTTTACGATTTCCAGTACGCGACTTTACGCCCAACAACTTTACACCATTATTTCAGTGAGTTATAGAACGCATTCAATTGATTGGTGATTTTTTCAGTTTGATGCCGAAGTTCAATGTATTCTTCTTCAGAAATTAGATCCAGATCACGTGCCAGGACTAGAAAACTGATAACCTCTAATCCTGTACTGTAAGCAATATTTATGAATCTGGATTTATCCTTATTCGTGCTTTTTCCCGTGCCCTCCGCAATGTTTGCCATAATGCCCGTCGCTGCCCTCCTGAGTTGGTTGGTAATTCCGAACCTTTCCTCATCTGGAAATTTACGGGATACCAGATATATATCCTTTACCAGATTGCGTGCATTCTGCCAAACTTCGAGTTTTTCAAAGTAGAAAGTGTACATGGTTCATGGTATTGTATTTACTGTGAAACAATGTAGCCGTAAAATCGTAGAATTGCAAAGTTGTAAAACTGCCAGGTTGACATTTACTTAATTGAACCCCACTAAAGTACGCAATTCTTCTTTTACAAAATTATCGGATAAACAACTTAACTAAACAACTTTACGCCTAACAACTTTACGATTTCACACTTCTTAAAAACTCGCCTTCAGTTGCATACTCCCGATGTGAATCGTCCGCTCACCAGAGTTGCGGCCTTCATAATTCACATTCAGCGTAATAAAGGAATTGATGGCCTGCTGCAGAAAGAGGCTCCACAGCTGGTTTTTACCCGGCTTTAGCCCGTCCAGCATCTGGTTTCCGACTATGGAGAAATTATTTCCCGTGAAATCATTATTGATGAAAGAGAAATTGGCGCGTACCGACGTCTTGTTTCTCTCCCACTGAAGAGCACCTGTAAGGTCAATGGTTTTGAGAAATTCTTCACCGTCTGCCCTGTCTTTTTGGCGGAGTGCCGCAGAAAGTTCGGCCTGCATGCTTTCGGAAAATTTGTACGTGGCTTTTGGTTTGGTTTCAAAATTATTCAGGATGAAATCGCGCGAGTCGAAGATTTGCGATGCGTTTTCAATATGGTGCAGCGAGTTTTCCCAATCGAAACGCAGACTTTTAGTAATGCCGTAGCCCACATTAAGAAAATGTGACCTTTGGTTCCGTTCTTCATTGCTGAAATTGGCATTCACCAGATTATCATTCGCAATAAAACGGTAGTTTCCGTTCCAGCCCGACTGATCAGTGGGGTTAAACTGTGCCGAGGCCAGGATATTCTGGTTTTTCAGTATCTGACTTTCATCTTTCTCGAAAGGGTTCAGCACCAGGACACGGTCCTGTTTGTAAAATGAATTCTGCGAGTTCAGTGAGATGTTGAAATTCCATCTTTTCAGGAATGCATTTTCAGAGTTAAGGATTACCGCCGGATTCACAAAAAGCGCCAGCTGAAGTTTATTTTTATTTGAAGGGATGTAATTTACCGAATTGGTGTAGATCCTGATATACTGGGCCAGATCCGCATATTCTGCAATCTCAAATTCATCCAGCTGCTGCACACCGTCGCCGTTGTAATCAGTCCATTTATAAACACCCTGGCCGTCGGTAACTTTTATATACTGGAATTCACGCTGGGCTTCCTGACCGTTCCCCAGTTCGTAAAAAGCCTGCAGACGCATCCCGTTATTGAACAGCTGCTGATTGTACAGAATGTTTCCTACCACAAAGTCATTATTCAGCTGAGTCAAAAGATCATCATTCTGATAATAAAACTTCCGGTAATGAACCAAAGCGTTAAGGGTAGTCCTTTCGGTTTTAATAATCTGGCTTTCGACCATAAGGCCAAGAATATGATTTTGGTCTTCCAACTGATTGTTGCGGATGGAATCGTTGTCGCGGAAATAGACCTTCGCCAAAAGTTTTGTACGCGCCGAATCTCCGATGCGTTTCTGAGCAAAAACCTCCTTCCAGCTGAAGCTGGTCACATCAAACAGACCGGTGTCATTAAACTTTTTCACATTATGTTCCAGACTTCCGCCCAGTCCCCAACTTCCTTTTTCACCCTGACGTTCCGAAATGACAGCACTGCGGATGAACTTTGTGTCCTGAAATGTGGCTTTGGTGTCCAGATAGGAAAAATTACCTTTAGTATTGAATTTACCCGTGATCCAGCCAAAGTCCAGGTCATTTTTAAAGCCTTTGTAGAAGTCCTTTTCGTCCAGGAAGTTCATGCGGTAGTTCAGGAAGGATAAGTTTTTCCACTGGTTCAGGAAACTGAATATAAACCGGTTCTGTGTGCGCTTGTTGAATTCATTCGCGAGGTTAAAGTCCCGCGAGAACTCA
>CAYXUO010000101.1:0-7339 GCA_964468335.1 uncultured Chryseobacterium sp.
TGCGGGACCTGAAGAACAATATGACTTTTACTTCTGATTTGGCTGTTACTGATCTCTTCGTGTACGGCAGCCCGGTGGGTAATGTCGATGTAAAAGTGAACAGTGAAACTTCACAGTTGCTTAGGGCAGATGTTCAGGTTTCCGGAAATGATAATGACGTTCAGCTTCTGGGTACCTACAATACTTCCTCCGGAAATCTGGATATGAATCTTGACATGAACAGGCTGCAGATGCAGACGGTTCAGGGACTCTCGCTTAATGCGATTGAAAATGCCGAAGGATATCTTTCCGGGGACCTGAAAATAGCAGGTAATCTGGATGCACCTTCTATTCTTGGTGATGTTCAATTCAATGATGTAGGTCTCGGTATCACCCAGCTCGGTAGTAAGTTCAGTAATATTAATGATGAGATCAACTTTACAACTCGCGGGATTGATTTTGATGACTTCCAAATTAAAGATGAAAGCGGTAACGCAATAACAATTGACGGATCGGTTTTAACAGAAAGCTACCGCGATTTTGCATTTAATCTTGATGTTGATGCAGACGATTTTAAAGTTGTAGATTCCAAAAAAGACAATGACAAACTTATGTACGGCGTACTTGCAGTTGATGCCGGCCTCCGTATCCGGGGTGATCTTGATTTGCCACGGGTGGATGGCAGCATAGCCGTTACAGACGTCACCGATTTCACCTTTGTTTTGCCTCAGTCCTCACCAGCATTGGAGGACAGGGAAGGAATAGTGGAATTCATAGACCAGGACCAAATCGCGCTTCGCGAAACAGTAACGGCAGATTCACTTACCAATCAGAGCGATATAAAAGGCCTGGACGTAAATGTGAACATTGAAGTGACTAAGGAAGCAAAGATATCGCTGCTTATTGACAAGGCCAACGGAGATTTTGTGGCTCTGCAGGGCGAAGCCCAGCTCACGGGCGGGATAGATCCGTCAGGAAAGACAACGCTTGTAGGAGTTTATGAGGTAGACCAAGGCGCTTATGAGATGTCGGTTAGTCTGCTGAGGAGGAAGTTCGAAATCCAGAAGGGAAGTACAATAACCTGGACCGGCGAACCAACCACCGCCAATCTGGATGTTACCGCCGTCTACAAAACAGATGCGGCTCCGCTGGACCTTCTGCAGCAGCAGCTCACAGGTGTTACCGGCAGCGAACTGAATCAGTATAAACAACGCATACCTTTTAATACTCTGCTGATCATGAGGGGCGAACTGATGAAACCTGTTATTACTTTTGATATTACAACGGATGAGGAAAACAGTTCAGTTTCGGCTACGGTGCTGGACAATACAAGAGCAAAACTGGATCAGCTTAGACGTGAGGAAGCGGAAATGAACAAACAGGTTTTCGCGCTTCTGTTGCTTAACCGTTTTATCGGTGAAAATCCGTTCCAAAGCGAAACCGGACTTTCGGCATCAACGCTTGCGAAGCAAAGTGTCAGCCGTATACTTTCGGAGCAGCTCAACAACCTGGCTGCTGACCTTGTAGGAGGGGTAGAGCTCAATTTCGACCTGGAATCTACTGAAGATTATTCCAGTGGCAGCCGGAACGAACGTACTGACCTGAATGTGGATCTTAGCAAGAGATTATTCGATGACAGACTTAAAGTAACCGTAGGAAATAACTTCGGCATTTTGGGGGATACCCGTCAGAACGAACAAACCACGAATATCGCAGGAGATGTAACTCTGGACTACAGCCTGTCCAAAGACGGCAGATACATGTTACGTGCTTACCGAAAGAACGATTATCAGGTCGCCCTGCAGGGGCAGGTGATCGAAACCGGTGTGGGCTTCATCATCACGTTGGATTATGACAAGTTCAGAGAGATTTTTGAAAGAAGCCGCAAACAGAGAGACAGAAAAACCAAAACCGAAAACACGACTTCAAAATAATGAAGAAATCCAGTTTATTATATTTGCCTGCAGCTGCCGTAGCATTAGCATTAACGGTTTCATCGTGCAGTAATACGCGCTTTCTAAAAGAAGGTGAAACACTGTACACAGGCGCTACCATCGACATTGTGAACGATACCTTAAGCAAAAAGGAAAAATCCAATCTGAAAGATGCGCTTAAGGATCAGTTGCGGCCAAAACCCAATTCTTCTTTTCTTGGTTTGCGGCCTCAGCTTTATATATACAACATTACTAAAGAACCCAAAAAAGAGAAAGGTCTCAGGAACTGGCTGAAGTATAAAATCGGTGAAAAACCCGTGCTTTTGGGCGATGTAGACCGTGAGTTTAATGAGAAAATTCTTGTTAATTATTCGGAAAATAAGGGCTTTTTTAATGCGCGTGCAACTTCAGATACTATTTCCAAAAACAGGAGAGCAAAAGTAGCCTATACAGTAAAGCCGGGAGCCCGCTATTTTATTAGTAACGTAAACTTTCCGCAAGATTCCACAGTCATTAATGCAGAAATTCAGTCCATAAAGGATAAATCATTCCTGAAGACGGGCAATCCCTTTGACCTGGATGTGATAAAAGCGGAACGCGAACGTATAGACGAGCATTTAAAGAACGAAGGTTTCTATTATTTCGGCGCAGACAATATTGTGGTGCAGGCGGACAGTACTGTGACAAAAGATCCGAAAGTGGAACTTATTGTTAAGTTGAAAGACAACACTCCACAACTTGCCAAAGAGCAGTTTACCATTGATAAGACCATCGTTTTCCCGGACTATAATATAGCCGATGTCAAGCTCGGAAAATATGGTATTCCCTACAGTACAGATTCGGTGGAAGTTATTGATGATCTCTACATCATTGATCCAGAGAATAAATTTAAGCCAAAAATTTTTGACCGAGCACTGTACTTTGACAAAGGTGACCTCTATAACCGGAAGGATCACAACCTGTCTCTGAACCGCCTGATCAGTCTGGGTGTTTTCAAATTTGTGAAAAATGAATTCATCGTTTCAGATTCACTGAACCATAAATTTGATGCCTATTATCTCCTCACGCCACGGCCTTTTCAATCCCTTCGACTTGAAACTTTAGGTAAAACGAGCTCTGCCAATTATACCGGTGGAGAGGTGAACCTGAACTGGACCCACCGCAATTTTTTCCGTGGCGCAGAGCAACTCAAAGGTGCTGTTTATGGTGCTTTTGATGTACAGGTAGGTGGCCCGAAAGATGCAAATAATATCATCAGGGTAGGTGCCAATGCACAGCTTTCCATTCCGCGTATTGTGGCACCTTTCAGATTTGAATCTTCCAGCGCATTTGTTCCCCGAACCAATATAGATTTGGGTTACGAATATCTGAGCCGCACCGGACTCTATACGCTTCACAATTTCAATACCTCATTTGGTTACTTGTGGAAGGAAAATGAAAGGAAGGAGCACAACCTGAAAGTTCTTGATGTAACCCTGGTGGCCCCCCAAAACATTAGTGATAAATACCGTGAGCAGATTGAAGGAAATCCCGCCGCCGGAATCCCTGCAAACCCATCCCTGCAGCGCGTGATAGACAGGCAGTTGATCTTTGGACCAACCTATACTTATACCTACACGAACACCATGCTGCCCAAAAAAAATACGATGTATTACAAAGGCAGTGTGGACCTGGCAGGTACCATTGCCGGCCTTGTAACTGGCGCCAATGCTAAAGAGGGTAACCAGAAAGAGCTTTTCGGCACTCCTTTCAGTCAGTATGCGAAGATGGAGCATGACTTCCGCTACTACCGAAAGGTGGGCGATAAGTCCTCAATAGCTTCCCGCGTAATAGCAGGTTTGGGATATCCCTACGGTAACAGTACCACAATACCTTATGTTAAACAGTTCTTTGTAGGTGGCAGCAACAGTATCCGGGCGTTCCGTGCAAGGACCCTGGGTCCGGGCAGTTACGATCCCACCACCCAGAATGCTTCTTTCTTCTTCGATCAGTCCGGTGATGTAAAACTGGAAATGAATCTGGAATACCGTGCAAATCTTTACAAATTCCTGAATGCTGCTGTCTTTGCAGATGCCGGAAATGTTTGGCTCGTAAATGAGGATCCGGAAAGACCAGGCGGTAAATTTTCAGGCGATTTTATGAAAGAGATTGCAGTGGGAGCAGGAGTGGGTTTGCGTTTAGACTTTTCCATACTGATTCTGAGACTGGACCTGGCCATGCCGCTCAGGGTACCTTATTACGCTGAGGATGAGCGTTGGGCTTTCGACCGGATCAACTTTGGAAGCAACGCCTGGCGACGGGATAACCTGATCCTGAATATCGCAATCGGATATCCTTTCTAGGTTTATTTCAGGCATATAATTTAAAAGAGGCATTGCCTCTTTTTTTTGTTTTCAAATTTTTATTTAGAATTATTAAAAATAAGAGAAATAATTTTACATTTGCAGCGTCTTTAAAATCATCCGACGTATGGCAGGATATCAACAGATTTATATTTCAAGTCCTTTTAGAAAATTTAGATTGGTTAATAATAAGAGTGAATGTCCAATTCGTTCTGCACAATAAAATTCCTGTACTCCACCATGAAAATAAAGGGAAATTCTGTAATCGATAACGGTGTTCTGTTCAGAAGTACGCGCGTGCTCATTTTAATATTACTGCTGTCCGCACCTGTGACAATGCTGGCACAGTTAAACGGGGTGGTGGTTGAAGCTGATACGCGAAAACCCATCGGCGGCGTACGTATCGCGGTTGAAAATACCGGTGTATGGACAGTCAGTAATAATGCCGGCGAATTCGTACTTAACTATAACCTCGGCGAAACCCTCATGTTTTCACGCGTGGGATTGCTTGAAGAAAAACGGATTTATGCACAGGCCGTACCGGAAAAGGTGACTGTGGAAATGCAGGTAGCTTCCGTCCGAATCAAAGAAGTAAAACTTACAGCCAGAAAAAAACACTACTCTGAAATTGAAATCAGGGAAGAAGCACTGAAAAACATTCAGGCATTTTCCATAAGTGACGTGCTGGAGCAGCTGCCGGGACAAAAACTTCAGGACTTGAGACTGAATGAATTCAAACCTATTGTTTTTCGCTCCGTAAACCCAAATGCGATTGCAACAAACGGGATGGAAGGTTTTGGAAATAAATCTTTCGGAACTGCGGTAATGGTAGACGGCATACCGGTGTCCAACAACGAAAACATGCAGAGCTACGTAGGAAATTACGCCCCAAATTCAAATTCCTTTCTGAATCAGGGATCTGTATTTTCTCCTAATACCATTGGCTTTGGCGTTGCCAACGGCTACAACGGCTATTTCTCCAATACCAATTTCGGTGCCGACCTTCGTGAAATTCCGGTGGAAAATATTGAAAGCGTGGAGGTTGTTCAGGGTATACCTTCCGCACGCTATGGCGACCTTACTTCCGGCCTGGTTCACATTCATCAAAAAAGTGGCAGCACACCTTACCGCGCCTATCTGGCAGTTCGCGAAGGTACCCAGGAATACAATCTGAACAAAGGTTTTAAATTAACCGATCGGCTGGGATACCTGAACGTAAACCTCAATTATCTGAGCTCCAATTCTGATCCGCGCACCAAATTCAACAAATATCAACGCCTCGGTAGTAATTTGTTATGGACTGTTTACGGACGAAACCGTAATATAAGCAATTCACTTTCGGTAAATTACAGCAATAATCTGGATGATGCCAATTTTGAAGCCGAGGATCAGAATGAAAAAATCGTTTACAACAGAAAACGGGATTTCATGATCTCCAACCGGTTCAACTGGCGTTTAAAGACGGCGCTGGTAGATAACCTGAATGTCAGTGCAAGCTATTCCCGTGGATACCAGAACACTCATGAGTCCAGTATATACAACTCCGGCGGTGAAGTTGTGGGCACAAGTCTGGTGGAAGGCGTTTACCTGGGAACCTATTCACCGGTAGTGTACAGACAGACAAAGGAAGTTGAAGGTAAACCCATTTCCATGTTCTTTTCAGCAGATATAAAGAAGAATCTGAAAACCGAAAAAGGCTGGATTCATAATTTCCTGGTCGGTACTTCCGCACGCGGCAGTGATAACCGCGGTGCCGGACGTTTGGGCAGCCCTGAAACGATCATTGCCCCTTTTCAGGGGGGTGGGCAGGCCTTCAGACCTTATAATTTCGGCGAAAATGTAAAGGCAGAATATCAGTTTTCTCTTTTTGCAGAGAACAATATGTTTAGGAGATTCGGTGACTTTGTTTTCAACCTGAACGCAGGTGCCAGGCTGGACCGTCAGGCCGGAACCACCATACTGCAGCCCAGGGTTAATTCTTATCTTCTTTGGAAAGATCTTAAGGTTCGCGGTGGATTTGGTATTGCCTCTAAAGCACCCGGGATCAACATGATCTATACAGGTCCACGCTATTTTGATATGATTTTGGCTGATGTCCGTGTACCGGGGCTCTATAACTTCGGAATCGTTCAGACCTTCATTGACTACGCCGATAACAGAGATCTCAGGCCCACAAGAAGTACACGTTCCGAAGTTGGAGTGGATTACCGTTTACCCTTCGGGAATGTGAGTATTACGGCATATTACAACAAGCTGCAGGACGGATTTACAAACGAAAGCTTCGCGGCCAAAAGAGATTTAGCCCTTGTTACTGTACAGCCGGACGGTACCAACACCCCTGATTTTCAGATTACCGGATATAGTGATTACTTCTTTCTTCAAAACCGTATTGTAAATGCACTTACCTCAACCGATAAAGGTTTGGAATTTATGATGAACTTTAACCGTTTACCGGTAAACAATCTTTCACTGGATCTGAACGGCAGTTATGTAGAGACCACAAACAACTCCGGAACGGATAAGTATTATCGGTCCACAGACCCCACCAGGGACGAAATATACGGTCTTTACCGTCCTTTTACGAGCAAGTACCGCCAGATGATGTTTGGCGCAGCGTTAAATTACCATTTGCCGGGCGCCGGACTTTTGGTTACACTGCGCACCCAGCATTTTATTGTTGATGATGCCTTTATCCGGAATCCCCGCCTGTTGTACGCTTATATCGATACCAACCTTAACACAGTTGAACTTACCCAACAGCAGTTTGATGACCCTTCACAGTTTGCTCATATCAAGACCGGTAATGTGGATGAGGTAGATACCAGCCTGGATAAGGTATACCACAATATGAATCTTAAGATTTCCAAGGATTTCCGGAATGGGTTTAAGTTTTCCTTTTACGCAAATAATTTCCTGGACCTTAAACAAACTGAGACCTACTTTGATTCCGGTGTCTATAAAGTACGACCTAAAGGTGGTTTGTTGGATCTGTCTTTTGGTGCCAAAATAGAATACGAATTTTAACATTGTGAATATGAAACAGATAATAACTTAATGATAAGAGTTTTAAAGCAAAATTTTGAG
>CAYXUO010000102.1:0-7027 GCA_964468335.1 uncultured Chryseobacterium sp.
TTATCTTCCCATTTTAAATTCAGAAAATTCATGAGCAGAGGTTTTATAATCGTTATTCTTTTCGTCAGTGCACTTTTTTAAGGACAGCAGGGACCTTACTATCAGCAGTTTGCAAAGTATGCAATGGACATTGATGTTGATGCAGCCAATTTCACCTATAAGGGAAACCAAACCATCGCTTATACCAATAATTCGCCGGACGAACTGAAGGAAGTGTACTTCCATCTTTACTGGAATGCCTTTAAGCCCGGCTCCATGATGGATCAGCGCACCCAAAACCTGGGTAAAAACGGCGATTCACGTTTGCAGAAAGGCGGAATTTCAACTCTTGCCTCCATTCCTAAAAGTGAGGAAGGCGCTCAGAACATTCACTGGATCCGTCAGAACGGAAAGAACCTGAAGTTTGAAATTCAGGAAACAATTATGAAAGTGACTTTGGATACGCCGGTAAAATCCAATTCAACTGCTACTTTCACCATGCAGTGGGATGCAGTAATTCCCATGCAGATTCGCCGGGCAGGCCGAAATAACCGTGAAGGCATTGATATGACGATGACGCAGTGGTATCCTAAACTTGCGGAATACGATTACGACGGATGGGCGACTTTTGATTATATCGGGCGCGAATTCCATGCACCTTTTGCTGATTTTGATATTAATATAAAGATTGACCGCGATTACGTGATAGGAGCCGGCGGAACACTTCTGAACCCTAATGAAGTGAAAGGTTATTCTCCAACCGCAACAGTGAAAGCGGGTAACGACAATAAAGTGACCTGGCGCTGGAATGCCCGGAATATGCTCGATTTTGCCTGGGCAGCCGACAGAGATTATTCTGTAGAAACATTCACGGTCCTGGACGGGCCGAAGATATTTTATGTGTACCAGAAGTCGGACAAAACAAAATTATGGGAAGAATCCAAACCATATGTTGAAAAATTCTTTCAACTGATGAGCAGCTCCTTAGGACGCTACACTTATCCCAGCTATTCATTTGTTCAGGGTGGAGACGGCGGTATGGAATATGGAATGGTGACCATGATGTTAGGCGAAGCAAAAACTCTGGAAAGTCTGGTAGGACTGATGGTACATGAAGGCGGTCACTCATGGAATCAGCAAATTTTGGCCTATAACGAAAGCGTAAGACCATGGATGGATGAAGGCTTTACCAGCTATTATGACAGCAGGATTATGCACCAGCTTTTCCCGCCGGAGAAACCTGAACCCAATCCTTTCCTGGGCAGCCTGAACAATTACCGGAATTTTGTTAAAAGAGGTATTGAGGAGCCGGCCGTTTGGTTAGGCGACCACCATGAGAACGGTACTGCCTATTCGTTTGCGACTTATGTTAAAGGTGAGCTTTTCCTGGTTCAGCTGGGTTATATTATGGGAGAAGACACCCTGAACGCAGTAATGAAGGAATTTTACAGCAAGTGGAAACTTAAACATCCTACGGACCGTGATTTTATGCATATTGCCCAAAAGGTTTCCGGGATGGATCTGAAATGGTTCCAGCATTACTGGATCAATACCACCAAGACCATAGATTATGCTGTGAAAGAGGTTAGGCATGACGGCAACAGCACCACGATTACATTGGAGAATAAAGGCGGTGTTCCTATGCCTGTCGATTTTTCCCTACTGACCGCAGATAAGAAAGTGGTCAACTATCAGATCCCGCTCAATATGACTCATACCTGGAAATCGAAGGATATTTACGGAAGTTTTACTACTCTTAACTATTGGCCATGGACCCAAAAGGAATATACATTTACTGTTCCTTACTCAAAAGCTCAGATTACAGCGCTTGGAATTGATTTTTCGCAGCGCCTGGCCGATGTTAATCCGGAGGATAATTTCCTGGAACTAAAATAACCGATAAGCCCGCTCTTACCGTGAAAGCTATTGTAATAAATATTGGCAATACCAATATCCGTTTCGGTCTTTTTGAAGACGAAAAGTGTGATGTGTCCTGGATTATCAACACAAAGCCGTACAGGACCAGTGATGAGCTTCAAATGCAGTTCATGATGATGTATCAGGCCCACCAAATAGATGCTTCGCAAATTGACAGGATTATCATAGGTTCCGTAGTACCGCAGCTTACCTACGACATTACCAGGGCAATCCATAAAATGCATAACCGCCCACCCATTCTTGTAGACCGCAAAACACCGTCGCCGGTGCAGCCCAAATCAGAACAGATGGGTACGGACATCTACGCCAATCTGGTGGCAGCGCATTACATGTATCCCGGAAAAAAGAAAATTATCTTTGATTTCGGCACCGCATTAACCGCGAGCTGTCTTGACGAGCACGGTGAAACGGTAGGGGTGATCATTGCTCCCGGAATCATTACCTCCTTAAATTCGCTTATACACGATACTGCTCAGCTTCCAGAAATAGAACTTACAAAACCTAAAAGTGTTTTGGGTCTGGACACCGTAACCTGTATGCAAAGCGGGATGGTGTACGGTTATCTTGGAATGGTAGAGGGTTTTATTGACCGCATAAACGCTGAGGTGCAGGATGAGTGCTTTGTCATTGCGACCGGAGGTGTTTCACATGTTTACAAGCCCCTCACAGAAAAGATTCATGTGGCCGACCGCCTGCACACTTTGAAGGGTCTTTACTACCTTGGCAAAGACCTTTAGGCTATGGGGCCAGTTCGGGACTATCTCCTGCTTTTAAAAAAATTCTTAACGATTGCAGAGCATTCCTCTTCCAGGATACCAGTCACGATCTCTGTTTTAGGATGAAGACTCAGGTTTTTGTTGATGAATCCGCGATGCGGATCCCGCGCGCCTATAACAACTTTGGATATCTGTGACCAGCTCAGGGCGCCGCAGCACATTACACAGGGTTCCAGTGTAACATACATCGTGCAGCTTTGCAGATACTTGCCGCCCAGATAGTTTGCGGCCGAAGTAATAGCCTGCATTTCAGCATGTGCGGTTACGTCGTTCAGCACTTCGGTCATATTATGTGCCCGGGCTATTATCCTGCCGTTTGCTACAATAATGCAGCCTACCGGCACCTCTTCTTTTTCCAGTGCAGCCTCAGCTTCCTGAAGCGCAACTTTCATAAAATATTCGTCTGTAAACATAAAAAAAGCTTCAGTGCAAAACTAAAGCTTTCATTTAAATATGAATTCAATTCTAGAAGCGGTATCCAATGCCACCCATTACCTTACCTGTAACACCTTCGCCGTCCCAGGTATTGTTCAGGTCACCGCCAAATCTTCGTCCAATTCCACCGCTGGCTTCTATAACGAGCCCGTTTCTGATGACCCACTTGCCACCTACACCAAAGCCCAGTCCTACCGTAGTGGTATTTCTCTCATTCCCTTCAGTATAATATCCTCCGAAATCGTCATTAAAATAGATCATTTCGGATTCCTTCGTAGTTGTAATCGGCACAAAACCCTCCAGGAAAAAGCCCTGAGCAAATTTTCTTCCGAAATACATTCTGTAATAAGGCGAGATCTGGGAAAAACTGTCGGAATCGTTTTGTAATGTAACCATTGCATTCACACCCAAACCTGAGTTTTCATTAAGCAGTCTTTCGTAAGATACGTTTAGGAGAGGAACAGCAATCAGTAAAAAGGGGTCTGCTACAATGTCGTTCCTTCTTTGAGCTTCGATTTCCTGAGCACTGATGCTGATGAAGGACAGGCAAAAAGCGATTGCCAAAACAATTTTTTTCATATTATATTTTTCTGAAAATTATACTATTTTTTGCTTTGCCACAAATTTATTATGGAACCATTTTGATCAGGAAAGCATACGTTGGGCTTTTATAATTCCTTCTGCCAGAATATCTATCTCTTCCAGTGTGTTGTATACCGCGAAACTTGCGCGTACGGTACCCGCGATATTAAAAAATTCCATAATGGGCTGCGTGCAGTGATGCCCGGTTCTAACGGCAATTCCCAGCTTGTCCAGTATCATTCCAACATCGGAGCTAATTCCAACATTCAGCAGATTGAAGGATACGACACCGGTGCGGTGCGCCTTCTCGCCGTAAATTTTAAGGTTTCCTATCTCCAGTAATTTTTCCTGTGCGTAGCTAAGCAGATTGTTTTCATGATGCTGTAAGGTTTCGTGCCCGATATCTTCAATGAAATCTACCGCTGCCCCCAGTGCAATATTTCCGGCGATATTGGGGGTGCCTGCTTCAAATTTAAAGGGTAGCGCGGCATAGGTTGTTTTCTCAAATGAACAGGTGGCAATCATCTCGCCGCCGCCGTGGAAGGGCTCCAGCGATTCCAGGATTGCTTCTTTACCATAAAGCACGCCGGTTCCTGTAGGCGCATACATCTTATGTCCGGAAAAGGCGAAGAAATCGCAGTCCAGTGCCTGCACATCTACTTTAAAGTGCGGTACCGCCTGTGCTCCGTCCACAACAATCCAGGCTCCGGAATTCTCACGTATAATTGAAATCATTTCCTGCACTGGATTTACAATTCCCAGCGCATTTGAAACATAATTGAAAGAGACTATTTTAGTTCTGTCGCTGAGGTTCTCCTTTAAAAAATCCAGGTTTAATACTCCTTCATCATTAATAGGGATCACTTTCAGCTTCGCCCCGGTGCGTTTGCAGAGCATTTGCCACGGTACAATATTGGAGTGGTGTTCCAGGTGGGTAATGATAATTTCGTCGCCTTCTGTTATCCATCCGGAATTGGACAGCGCGTAGGTAATGAGATTGATGCCTTCCGTGGTTCCTTTTGTGAAAATCACCTCATGATCATGCTGCGCATTGATGAATTTCTGAAGCTTCTTCCTGGCATTTTCCATTTCCTCTGTGGCCAGCTGGCTCAGGGTGTGTATGCCACGGTGTACATTGGCATTCAGTTCTTTATAGTAACTGCTTTCCACCTCAATCACGGAAAGTGGTTTTTGTGAAGTAGCGGCATTGTCCAGATAAACCAGAGGTTTACCGTTTATCTCCCTTTGTAAAATAGGAAACTGAGAACGTATATGTTGTAGGTCAATCATTTTTCTGAATTTTAGAAGTTCAAATTTACTTAAAATATAAACGGGGTTGCCGCGAGAAAGGGAAGAGTGACAGGCTTATGGCCGCCCAGGAAAGTTAAGCTTAAAAAAAAACCTGCCAAAAATGACAGGTTTACTATTTATTGAGACAATTTGCTTATTCAGCGTTTTCCTGTTCTGTAGCTGGTACATCACCTTCTGCAGTTTCTTCTTCATCATCATCGTCCGCAGCAGCACCGCCTTTCATTGCAGTTCTGGACATCTTCACAGCAGCAACAACCGCATTATCCGGGTGCATAAATGTGAATGATTCAGATTTGATATCTCCTACATATACTTTACCACCGATTTTCAATGGAGTAATGTCCACCTCAATCTCGTCCGGAAGATTAGCCGGCAATGCTTTCACTCTCAGTTTTCTGAAAGACTGACGAAGCACACCACCTGCCATAACACCTTTGGAACGACCTGTGATTTTTACAGGAACTTCCATAACCACTGGCTTGTCATCAGACAGCTGGTAGAAATCCGCGTGCAGGATTTTGTCAGTAATTGGGTGAAACTGAATGTCCTGAAGTACTGCCGGGATTGTTTCTCCGTCAATAACCAGTTCTACCGTGTGTGCTTCCGGAGTATATACCAAACCTTTGAATGATTTCTCTTCTGTAGAGAAGTTCAATGGCTCACCACCTCCATAAACAACACAAGGAACTAATTCAGCATCACGTAAAGCTTTTGTAGACTTCTTGCCCACGTTTTCTCTTTTTGCGCCTTGAATTGTAATTGATTTCATTGTAAAATGTTAAAAAATTTAGGGTGCAAAGATATACATTTTATTCTACAAAAAAAATCCCCCAAATAAGGAGGATATGGTGGTTTTCTGAATGTAAGGCATCAGATAATAAACTTATCACTTATAGACTTATGTTCGTGTACCATCTTCATAACATCGGCAAAAAGCGAGGCGCACGATAATACCTTGATTTTGGAAGATAGATGTGTCTTGATTGGGATAGAGTCTGTAACGATCACCTCGGACATCTGGCTGTTTTCAATGTTTTCGTACGCTTTTCCGGAAAGTACTGCATGTGTGGCCATAGCCCGCACGGATTTTGCACCGTTGGCCATCAGAATGTCGGCAGCTTTGCACAGCGTTCCCGCAGTATCGATCATATCGTCAATGAGGATTACATTACGGTCAGTTACATCACCGATCAGGAACATCTCCTCAATTACATTGGCCTTTTTTCTTTCTTTGTAGGCAATTACGACTTCGGCTCCAAGGTGCCCGGCATAGTTTTTCGCTCTTTTGGCGCCACCCATATCAGGAGAGGCGATGGTCAGATTATCAAGATTCAGGGATTGTATATAATCTATAAAAATGGTTGAGGCGTACAGATGATCCACAGGTATTTCGAAAAAGCCCTGGATTTGGTCTGCATGCAGGTCCATGGTCATGATTCTTGTTGCGCCGGCAGCCGTAAGCAGGTTGGCTACAAGTTTAGCACCGATTGGGGCTCTCGGTTTATCTTTGCGGTCCTGTCTTGCAAGTCCGTAATAGGGAATAACCACTGTAATATTCTTGGCTGAAGCTCTTTTGGCAGCATCAATCATAAGGAGAAGCTCCAGTAAGTTATCGGCCGGAGGAAATGTGGAGCCAATCAGGAATACCCTGCCGCCACGTACGGATTGATCCAGAACCGGTTCAAATTCACCGTCACTAAAATCCTGGAAATTGATCTTACCCATTTCCTGTCCATAATGTTTGGCGATGTTTGCCGCTAATTCTTTGCTGGTTCTGGTAGAAAACAGATAGCTTAATTGTTGAGCCATTTTTACTTTTTTTTAGGGTACAAATTTAAAAAAAATAAACCACCCGATCCGGTCGGGTGGTTTATTAATTTTATTTCGGAGTTCTCTTACGGGAAGGTCACTCCAGAGTAAGCATTTACGTTTGCCATCGGCAGGTTAGATCCAAACTTGTTGTTTATTGCTTTTATAAACTCGTTTCCTATTAATGCTGCACCTCT
>CAYXUO010000102.1:7037-7336 GCA_964468335.1 uncultured Chryseobacterium sp.
GTGAACCCCGTCCAGGGAGAATGTTCCCCCCGTCACAAATGTAGCTGTATACTTTACATTGTTAAAGGAAATACCTGACTGCTGAGCAAGCTGCGCCATTCTAGCATTGGCATCCACGAACGCCAGTCCCTTGGAGTCTGCTATACTTTTCAGAGCCGCATTATATGCAGTTGTAGCAGCTATGGCTTTGGCCGTTTCTTTTTTGGTAAGTACGTATCTGTCTTCCAGTGGGACAGACGTTCCCCCTCCAACGGTAGGATTCAGTACAGCAGAAGCTGTAAGTAAAATCAGATCCTCTG
>CAYXUO010000103.1:0-7265 GCA_964468335.1 uncultured Chryseobacterium sp.
GCTTAATCAGGACTTTAATCTTAACCGGCAGGTATTTTACAAAGACCTGCTGGCGGTACGATTTGAAGCCCGTCTTACTGCCTACCCAGAAGGGCGAGTTGGTGGAAAGGGCGTACACGTGAGGCAGGAAATACCGCATGATGTTCTGGATCCGTATGCCCTCTTCCCGGTCCGGAATGCCTATATGAACGTGAAGTCCGAAGATAAGGTTGGAGCGTGCAACATCTCCGAGGTCGCTCACTATTTTGTCATACCGTTCGGCTTTGGTGATCGGGTTGTCTTCCCACCTGGAAAAGGGATGGGTGCCGCCACCCGCAACGCGCAGGTTGTTTTCGTGGGCCACCTTTATAAGCCGTTTGCGGAGATCTGTAAGTTCTGCCTTCACTTCCTGAATATTATTGCAGATGCCGGTTTCCATTTCTACCACACTTTCGTGCATTTCGTGTTTCAGGTGCTCCTCCAGCGTGGCTTTTCCGCCCTCGATTATTTTGGATACGTGTGAGACCAGGTCGCGGGTCTCGGCGTCAATGATCTGGTATTCCTCTTCGACGCCAATTGTAAATTTATGCATGATTTGTGTTTTTTGAGATGCTTTTGGCTGACTTTACCGAAGGTCGGGATCAGCCGGATTATTTTTTACCAAGCCCATCTTTAACAAAATTGCCCCAGGCAATATTGGTCTTGCCCGGTACATATTCGTTTGCCTTTTCAATGGCCAGTTTTGCGGCATGCTCTACGATCCAGGCAAAGTTTTCTTCTCCCACCGAATTGCGGTCTGCATCGGGAGCCGGATTACAGAAGTCGATTGCGTAAGGGATACCGTCGCGCACTGCAAACTCCACTGTGTTGAAATCATAGCCGAGGGCTTTGTTCATTTTCAGCGTAAGATCCGTAATGGTTTTAAGCAGCTTCTTGCGCTGCGCGCCCTGGGTCTGATGTTCGGTAGCATAGCGCAAATGGTGCGGATTGCGGGGTTCATAAGGCATGATGTGCACGTATTTCTGCCCCAGACAGTACACACGGTAATAATCATCAAAAACGATCTCTTCCTGTACCATCATTACAAGTTCACCGGTTTCGCTTAGCTTTTGCCAAAGGTCCCCCTTGTCCGTGCAGCGGTAAACGTTTTTCCAGCCGCCACCGTCATGCGGTTTCATATAGCATGGGAAACCAACATAATCGATGATGTATTCCCAGTCCAGCGGGAATTTCATATTCCGGAAAGAGGTTTCCGTAGTCTCCGACGGTCGCGTACTGGAAGGCAGCAGTACTGTTTTTGGCAGCGGCACGCCAATCTTGGACATAAGCGCATTGTTAAAGAACTTCTCGTCAGCACTCCACCAGAACGGATTATTAATGACGTACGTGCCGCAAACGGCGGCATTCTTCAAATATGCCCTGTAGAACGGGACATCCTGCGAAATCCGGTCTATAATCACGGCATAACCGTAGTCGGCGCCCTGTTCCAGCTTGTCAATCATTACGGGTTCGGCGATAACTTCACCATTACCCAGTTCATTTACTTTATTAATGAATTCCCATGGAAAGGTATCTTCCATCCCGAATAATATTCCTACTTTTTTTGCCATAATATTGTGATTAAGTTGAGAGTTTATATGTATAATTACTTGAAGGTTTGAGTTGTTGAGTTGATGAAATGAAGAGAATTCTATTACACCTTCTTTAGATGTTCATCTCCTGTATTGGAATCCTTTAATATCGCTGGTTTATAAATATTCTATAAATTTTTGTATTTGAGGTATTGCGCTTATTTATATAAAATCTTCGAATTTGCATATCGTTGCCAACTGTATTAATTTTAGTGAAAAGAGAACTTTCCTGTTATCTCTTTTGAAACAAATTCAAACCATCAAACTTCCTCCAGCCTGTTTCATCCAAAAAACCTTCCCGCAAACATAGGGAATACCATACGCCAAAGCGGCCAGTCGTGCGTAATCCACTTTTGCTCGTCGTACCAGTGGTCTATTCCTTTTTGTGATAAAATTGCCGACATTTCCTTTGTCTGGTCCAGGCAGATGTCCTGATCAGAAGTGCTTAAAACTATATGCATATGCCTGTATTTCCAACTTTCATCATTAAGTACAAACTCGCGCGGACAGTTAAAATAAACCAGGTCGCTGTTGTGACCGTCCATAAAATTTCTGATGGTAAAAGCTCCGCTCAGGCAAAACAGATGTGAGACCAGGTCCGGAAAGCGGAATGCCAGGTTGGCAGCATGATAACCGCCAAAACTTGCCCCTGCCAGCGCAACACGTGCAACCTGATGGGACTGCTGGATAAATGGGATGAATTCCCGGCTCATAAACTGTACCCAAAGCTCATAGTTGCGAATCCGTTCCGGTGGGCTGATGGTCTTATCATACAGGCTTTCCGAATCCAGTGTCTGAATATTGTAGAGTTTCACTTTGCCGCTGCTTACCAGTGAATCTATACTGTCATTCAACTTAAAATCATGATTCTGAGTGTACGATCCGCGGGACGTGGGAAACATAATGACGGGAAATCCGTAATGTCCTGTAACTTCCACCTTCAGGCTCATGCCAAGGATGTGGGAGTAGTAGTCGGTATGTTGGGGGCTTGTCATATCTATTATTTTAAACTGAAAGGTAACGGATTCAACATTATGTTTTTAATTCTTAGTTACGAAGACGGTTTGTCTTTCGGCGGCATTACCGAAAGGTATTGACGGCTCACTTTTTCAGCAGTTTCGTCCAGACATTTAAGCACCTGCTTCTCATCGTTTGATCTGTAAACAATTCCTATGTGATTTTCAATGGGCAAAAATTTGTAGACCTCGTCGCAGGTGAACTCTGTATATTCCGGATTTTTTTGATTTGTAAGAGCAACCAGGAGCCCTGCCGCAAAAGCTGTGGGTTTCTGAAGTTTGTAAGGAATGTTTTTAAGCAGATGATCTTCCATTCGTGCCCATTCGCGCCAGATATTGATTCCTGTGGAGGCTTCCACAAGGTCCGGGATGTGCGCACCGCCTACACGTGACGAAGTTTCCAGAAAGTACCATTTGCCGTCGGCTTTACCTTTTATAAACTCACTGTGTGTAGCACCGTTCATAAGTCCGAATCCAAGCAGCAGTTTTTTGTTTAGAGCTTCCAGCTCTTTGAAATCTTTTGACGTCCGGCTCAGCGTCTGGGATCGGAATACCCCACCGTCATGAGCCACCTGCATGGGAGGTGAAAGATATTTGGATGCAGAGGTGAACAGCACTTTTCCCTGATAGGTTAGACTGTCTACATGATAGACATCGCCGGGCTTAAAACTTTCCAGCAGAAACAGATATCTCTCTTCCCCCAGATTATTAACGGTTTCCCATAATTGGTCACGGTCACTTATTTTCTTGATTCCGGTAGCTGAAGCTTCGGAGCGGGGCTTCAGTACCCACGGACCCGGCACTTGGGCTATGAAATTATCTGTCTCTTCATCATTAAAAATCGCAGTGAATTCCGGAACACCGATACTCTTGTCGAGAGCCCGCTGCCGCATGGCCAGTTTGTCGCGAAAGTAGCGGTGCGTAGTTTGGCCCATGCCGGGGATCCTGAAGTTTTCGCGGATAAGCGCAGCTTTTTCCACATCATAATCGTCCAGAGCTACCACTGCATCTACTTTTGTAGTACGCATCAAATGAGAAAACCCCTGCACCAGATGATCCAGATTCCAGACTGAGGGACTTTCCTCCTGCATATAGAATACGTCGCTGACCGCATGCCACGGCCAGGCTTTATCCTTTAAATTATGTGAAGTAATCAGGATGATTTTATTGCCCAGTAAGTGGAGTTCATGCATAAAATCAGACCCCTTGAAATAACAGGAAATGCAGACGATTGTTTTTTTCTCCATGTGCAGTGTTTTATTGAAAAGGTTGAATTATTACAAATAATAGATCCTTCTGTATTTCAATTTAGTAACTTTTTGCAAAAGTAGATGCCGAATTGAAAATACTTATCAATAATACTGCTTTTTTTTTAACTGCGGGATACCTTTAACTCATATTTTCCATAAAGTTCAGGAGCAGCTGTACACCGTAACCCGTTGCTGCTTTTTCCTTGGCGTAGGGAACAGACCCGAAGGCAACTCCCGCAATATCGAGATGCGCCCAGCGTGGATGACGGCCGGTGAACTGCTCCAGAAATTTCGCTGCCACAATACAGTCACCTACAGGTTTCAGTGAGATATTCTTGAAATCGGCAACATCTGATTGGAAATCTTCCTTCCAGATGTCCCACATTGGCATGTTCCAGAGCCGCTGGTTTGTTCGGTCGCCGGCTGCCTGAAGTTGCGCCCCAAGTGAAGAGTCGTTTGTAAAAAGTGCGCCGCAGGTTCCGCCAAACATCCGTACTGAACTTCCTGTCAGTGTGGCAAGGTCAATCATTATGTCGGTTTTGTAATTGTCGGCCAGATAAGAAAGTCCGTCTGCCAGGGTCATGCGGCCTTCGGCATCTGTATTGATGACTTCAATGGTCTTGCCGTTATACGCACGCACCACATCACTCGGTACATAGGCGCTGGCCGAAACCGCATTGTCGGTAACAGGCAGGACAGCGATGATGTTTACCGGAAGTTTACGCTCTGCTGCCGCAATCATTGCGCCGATTACTGCTGTAGCGCCGCCCATATCGGATTTCATATAATGGAGATTGTCGGAAGATTTGATGGAAATGCCGCCGGTGTCGAAAAGAACGCATTTGCCAACAAGACCAAGGGTCCTGGCATCATCAATCCCGCAGTTATATTCCAGAATAGTGAAGGCGCAGTCCTGCGCGCTTCCCTGATTTACCGACAGAAATGCACCCAAGCCCAGTTTCTCGCATTCTTCCCGGTTAAAGACCGAAATCTTGAATCCATACTTATCGGAAATTTCAGAAAGAAACTGTGAAATATGGTGGACTTTTTTATGGTTCTGCGGCTTGTTCAGCCATTCCCGGCAGGCAAATTCGCCTTCACATAAGGCTTTTGCTTCATTCGCAACAGTAGCGAGAACGTCAGTAGCTTCTTCTGCGATAAGCTCGAAACCTGCAGTAAAAAAGGGGTGTTTACTTTCAAACGGATACTCGTACGTTCCAAGAAACAGGCCTGTCAGTATCGGTTTTAGATTTTCACCCATACTGTTCATGCAGATCAGATTTGTAGTCTGGGGCTTTATCTTTTTGCGGAAATTCCACGAAAATTTCGCTGCTGTTTCCTGAATATCGAAGTCTTTTGGATTTTCCCCCAGACCGATAAAAAATTTAACCTCGTCCTCATTAACGGTGATGAAGGTTTCGTCTTTCTTTCCTGTAAACTGATCACCGGTTGATTTTCTGTACGTTGCGCCCAGTTCCTTCCAGTCCTTTTCAGTAGTGAAGATAAAGTGTTGGCTTATATTTTTCTGTTCTGCAAAAGATTTAATATTGATGTGCATATGCTGTATTTTGTTTTTAAACCGGATTAGTGCCGGCCGAAATGAATAATTAAGATTTAGGGCTGGCTGATATCCTTTATGTTGTCTGCCACTGCTCTTTCGGAGAGCTCTTTTGGATCTTCATGGGAGTCGAAGAAAAGCCATTCCACCGCACGCGGGAATTCCTGAGACCAATAAAATTCCTGATGCCGGCCCTCCGGATTGAAACTCAGCTTAAAATCAAACTGTACGGAATATTGGTTTTCTGACCCTTCCATCCGTTTTTCGAATTCGCGCATCCGTTCCGCCATGTCGGCCCCTTCCTGCAGACCGCCGTACATATATACTTTTGTGTTGTACGGAGATTTGAAATTCATCATCGGAAAATCATAATCGGGGTTCACCCAAAGTGAGGGTGAAAAGATCATCAGTTTGGAATATACTTCAGGATATAGAAATCCACCGTAAATACTGATAAGCCCTCCGAGTGAACTGCCACCTATGCCTGTAAATTCGCGCTCCGACAGTGTTCGGTAGGTTGTATCAACAAAGGGTTTCAGAGTGTCTGCCAGGAAACGGACGTATTTTTTACCTTCGGCATTCTGTGCTATGGAGTCAGATTCCAGGATGTACTCATTAATCCGGTTTTCGTGGCCGTTCTCAATGGCGATGATAATGAGGTCGCCGCGTCCGTATTCGGCCAGCAGCGACATTTTACGGTCAATCTCCCAATTGCCGAATGGCGAACCTTCATGGAAAAGATTCTGTGCATCCTGCAGATAGAGCACGGGATAGCGGACAGTTGTTTTATAGTAATTGTGCGGCAGCAGCGCCCATATTTTTCTGGTTTTATTCAGTTGCGGAATAAAGAATTCTTCATCTATCAATTCAATGATCGGAAAAAATTCATCCTTGAAAGGGCCCCAGTTCATGCGCCACCGCTCGACTGTGTTATCGGCTACATCACCTTTCATGACCTTACGGTTATGGGTGATATTTCCGTAGCGGTCAATTTCCACATTTTCCCAACCGCCCTTGGTAAATTTGTATTCTATGGAATCGGGCAGGAGGTGGTCTGCAATCTCAATGTTGAAATTCACCAGGTCCACTGTCTCCAGTTTGAAATCATCATCCCGCGGATCCCAATCGTTGAAGTTTCCTGTTATGTATATCGGCCGGTCGTCATTTTCGGCCGAAATCAGATTGAATTTCATCAGCAGCTATTACGGTATCAAAAGTAAAAATAATTCGCCGTTAATGAACACCTTAATACCGGTGCGCTAAAACATCCGCTTTTCACAGTGTACTTAGAAATTTAATGTGTATTTTTGAGAGAATATACTTTTGTCTGTATTCCGGCCCTATTAGCAATCATTAGATCACTTTTAATTATGCAGAATGTACATCCTTACTCACGGTTCACCGAGCATGATATCTACCTCTTCCGCGAAGGGAAACATTACAGGTTATACGATAAATTCGGCTCACACGAAGTGGAACTGGAAGGTAAGCCCGGAACGTATTTTTCTGTTTGGGCGCCGCATGCTGAGGAGGTTTCAGTAATTGCAGATTTTAACGGCTGGAACCCTGAAAGCCATAAACTATTCCCAAGGTGGGACGGTTCCGGCATCTGGGAGGGTTTTATTGCTGATGTAAAATGGGGCACGCCTTACAAATATGGAATCCGCACAAAAACAGGGGTGCTGCTTGAAAAAAGCGATCCTTATGCCTTGAGTTTCGAGCAGAATGTGCAGGCCGCCTCCCTTGTTTCTACCACATGGTACGAGTGGAATGACTCTGACTGGATGTCGGGCCGGCATAAAAATAACAGTCTTGAAGCGCCTGTTTCTGA